>JAWOHJ010000078.1:0-4738 GCA_046485225.1 Lutibacter sp.
ATAGGACTTGTATTTCACGCATTGGGTGCTTTCAATCATAATTTATTGTTTGGAAAAAATTGGGAAGACAGAAAAATTAAAGAATTTATGGATAAGGAAAAAAACAATTATTAAAATCAGCATTATGAAAACAGAATACACAGAAGAACAAAAATATTTACGCGCTAAAAAAAAAGTAAAATCGATAAAAGGATTTTATGTACATTTAATGGTTTACCTTTTGGTAAACGCATTTTTAATAATTGCTAAGGTTTTTTCTGATGGCGGAACAGATGTGCTTTGGGAATGGCAATCTTATAATACGCTTTTGTTTTGGGGAATCGGACTCGCATTTCACGCATTTGGCGTATTTGGTCTGGATATCATTTTAGGCAAAAACTGGGAAGATCAAAAAATTAAAGAATATATGGATAAAGATAAACGAGAATTTTGGGAGTAAAGGCCGCGTTGAAAAAAATGTTTAAAAAATCTCAAATCATAAATAAATCGTAAATCCAAAATCGTAAATCAAAATTACCAAAATATGAAAGTTGTAATTATTGAAGATGAAAAGCCGGCCGCACGAAGATTGAGCAGAATGCTCAATGAATTCGGAATAGAGCCCATAGCGATGTTGCATTCGGTGGAAGAATCCATCAATTGGTTTTTGAACAATGAACATCCCGATTTGTTATTTCTCGATATTCAGCTTTCTGATGGATTATCCTTTGAGATTTTTGAGGAAGTTGACATTAAAAGCGCCATCATTTTTACTACAGCGTATGACGAATATGCGCTAAAAGCCTTTAAATTAAACAGTGTTGATTATTTATTGAAACCAATTGATAACGATGAACTTGAAAATGCCATCAATCAATATAAAAAATCGCAGGCCAACATTTCAAAAGGTGTTTTAAATTTTGATCAAATTCAACAATTGATTTCTCCAATCAAAAAAAATTACAAAACACGATTTACAGTAAAAATTGGTCCGCATTTAAAAATGATTACTGTCGATTCCATTGAATGTTTTTACAGCGAAAACAAAGCGACAAATATTTATACAATTGACAACAGAACTTACCTCATAGACGATACTTTGGAACAATTGGAAGAAAAACTGCAGCCAACAACATTTTTTAGGGTAAACAGGCAACATTTTATAAATATCAATGCCATAAAAGATATTATTTCATATTCAAACAGCCGATTAAAAGTGGTGTTGAATTCATTCAAGGATTCAGAAATTATTGTAAGCCGCGAAAGAGTTAAAGATTTTAAAACTTGGATTGATAATTGAAAAAGCCGGAAGTCAGGAGACGGAAGTCCGAAGAGGGAAGTGCAAAAATCTAAAAACGTAAATCATAATCCCGATAGCTATCGGGACGTAAATCAAAATTACCTTTCAATTTAATTTATTAAATGCTTCATTTTCTTTTTGTTATAATAGAATAAATTAAGTAAATTTGCACTCCTTTTAACGAGAGCAGATTTTAAAAGGAATGAGAAAAAAAATAATGTAAACCTACTCTTTGCGTTATTATCGTATAAAAATCTGAATAACAATAAGATACAAATAATTATCATCAGCAAATATGTCTGAAGAAACAAAAAACACTGAAGAGCAAAACGATGCTCCTGAAGTAAATCAAACAGCGGCGCAAGCCCAAACAGAAACTCCTGAAACAGTTGAAGCACCAAAAGCTAAAGAAGAAACTACTGAAGAAGTAGTTGAAACCGTTGAAGCTCCAAAAGCTGAAAAAGTAATTGAAGAAGAAGTTGAAACCGTTGAAGCTCCAAAAGCTGAAGAAGTAGCTGAAACCGTTGAAGCTCCGAAAGCTGAAGAAGTAGTTGAAGCAGTAAAAGAGCCAAAAGCACCAAAAGCTGAAAAAGTTGCTAAAGAAGAAGTAGCTGAAACAGTAGAAGCTCCAAAAGTGGCAAAAGTAAATCCGGAAGAATTTTTAGCGAATTTTGACTGGCACATGTTTGAAGAAGGTATTGAAGCTATTGATGCTGAAAACCTGAAATCATTTGAAGCTGCTTTAGAAGTTACCTTAGGAATTGTTAGTGAGCGTGAAGTAATTGAAGGGATTGTTATCAGAAAAACAGATCGTGAAGTAATTATTGACATCAATGCAAAATCTGAAGGTGTTATTTCATTGAATGAATTTCGTTACAACCCTAATTTAGCCGTTGGAGACAAGGTTGAAGTTTTGGTTGATAAAAGAGAAGACAATACCGGTCAATTGGTATTATCTCACAAAAAAGCAAGAGTTATTAAAGCTTGGGATCGTGTTAATAATGCACACGAAACTGGTGAAGTGGTTAACGGTTTCGTTAAATGCAGAACTCGTGGCGGTATGATTGTAGATGTTTTCGGAATTGAAGCATTCTTGCCAGGTTCTCAAATTGATGTTAAACCAATTAGAGATTACGATCAATATGTTGAAAAAACAATGGAATTCAAAGTGGTGAAAATAAACCACGAATTTAAAAACGTTGTGGTTTCGCATAAAGCACTTATTGAAGCTGATATTGAAGTTCAAAAGAAAGAAATTATCGGTAAATTAGAAAAAGGTCAAGTATTGGAAGGTGTTGTTAAAAACATTACTTCATACGGCGTTTTTGTTGATTTAGGTGGTGTAGACGGATTAATTCACATTACAGATTTATCTTGGTCAAGAATCAATCACCCAAGTGAAGTGGTTGAATTAGATCAAGTATTGAATGTTGTAATTCTTGATTTTGATGATGAAAAAACAAGAATCCAATTAGGATTGAAACAATTAAACAAACATCCTTGGGAAGCTTTAGACGAAAACATTAAAGTTGGAGACAGCATTAAAGGTAAAGTAGTTGTGATTGCTGATTACGGTGCGTTTATTGAAGTTTCTAAAGGTGTTGAAGGATTAATTCACGTATCTGAAATGTCTTGGTCAACACATTTACGTTCAGCTCAGGATTTCGTATCTGTAGGTGACGAAGTGGAAGCTCAAGTATTGACTTTGGACAGAGACGAAAGAAAAATGTCTTTAGGAATTAAACAATTGCATCCAGATCCTTGGACCAATATTGCAGAAAAATACCCAGTAGGTTCAGTGCACACCGGTACGGTGCGTAACTACACAAACTTTGGTGTTTTTGTTGAATTGGAAGAAGGTATTGACGGTTTGGTTTATATTTCTGACCTTTCTTGGACTAAGAAAATTAAACATCCATCAGATTTCGTATCTGTAGGTGATAAATTGGAAGTTCAAGTATTGGAATTGGATGTTGAAGGACGTAAGTTGAATTTAGGTCACAAACAAACCAATGAAAATCCTTGGGATGCTCATGAAGAGAAATTTGCAATCGATTCAATTCACGAAGGAACTGTAAAAGATAAAAGCGATAAAGGATTGATTGTTGCATTGGAAGAAAATGTTGAAGCATTTGTTCCAAGTCGTTTTATCATAAAAGAAGACGGATCTAAATTGGCTAAAGGCGATGTTGCTCAATTCAAAGTAATTGAATTCAACAAAGAATTTAGACGTATTGTAGCTTCACATACCTCAATTTTTAAAGCTCAAGAAGAGAAAAATGTAAAAGCGGCTCAACAAAAAAGCGTTGATACTGGCGAAAAAACAACTCTTGGAGATATAGGTGGTGATCTTGCCGCATTGAAGAAAAAAATGGAAGGCGGAAAATAATTCCAATTTCATTTAAATATTAAAAGGCTGCATCATATTTGGTGCAGCCTTTTTTGTTTTTATTACAAGGATAAAAAATTATCTTTGTTGCACTAAATTTAGCATATGTCATTAATAAAATCAATCTCAGGAATACGCGGCACCATCGGGGGCACAGTTAACACAAATTTAACCCCAATTGATACCGTAAAATTTGCCGCAGCTTATGGAATGTGGCTTAAAAATCATACAAACAAAAAGGAACTTACCGTAATCTTGGGCCGCGATGCCCGTATATCGGGAAAAATGGTCAGCAGTTTGGTGGCTAACACGTTGGTTGGTTTGGGAATAAACGTAACCGACATCGGTTTATCAACCACGCCAACGGTTGAATTGGCCGTGATGCTTGATGCTGCTGACGGCGGAATTATTATCACCGCAAGTCACAACCCGAAACAATGGAACGCCTTAAAATTATTGAACCACAAAGGCGAATTTTTAAGTGCATTGGATGGGGAAGAAGTGTTGGGAATTGCCGAAAATGACGGTTATGTTTTTGCAGAAGTAGATGATTTAGGCAAATACAGAAAGAAAGCAAATTATATCAGCAAACATATTCAGGAAGTGTTGAATTTAGATTTGGTGGATGTTGAAGCCATTAAAAAAGCCAATTTTAAAGTGGTGCTCGATGCAGTAAATTCAACCGGTGGCATTGCAATTCCGCCTTTATTGGAGAAATTGGGTGTGCAATGTGTTGAATTGTATTGTGAACCTAACGGAGAATTTCCGCACAATCCGGAACCTTTAAAAGAACATTTAACCGATATTTCAGAACTGGTGGTTAAAGAAAAAGCCGATTTAGGCATCGTGGTTGATCCTGATGTGGACAGGCTGGCACTTATTTGTGAAGACGGTTCTATGTTTGGTGAAGAATATACGCTGGTTGCCTGTGCAGATTATGTGTTGGGCAAAACAAAAGGAAATACCGTGTCAAATTTGTCATCGTCAAGAGCTTTAAGAGATGTTACGCTAAAACATGGCGGCAAGTATCAGGCAAGCGCGGTTGGTGAAGTAAATGTGGTGGAATTAAT
>JAWOHJ010000153.1:0-3180 GCA_046485225.1 Lutibacter sp.
ATAAGCAGTTATCACATCCTTAAACATGCTTTCAATAGTTTCAAACATAAGATTAAACTGCAATCGCTCAACCAGTTCAGGAACTAATTTTTGATTTAAATCAATAGTGTGATTTGCGATATCAAATGCCTGGTCGCCGATACGTTCCAAATTATAATTTATTTTAAGCAACGCCAAAGAAAATCTCAAATCGGTTGCCACAGGGCTATACAAGGCAATAAAGTGATCGGTATCCTTTTCTATTCTTACATCAAGGGCGTTAACCCTTTTTTCTTTTAAAATAACCTCTTCTGCCAAATCTGTGTCAAAAGTTGTAAACGCCTCAAAGGCAAGTTGCACTTGTTTGTGAACCAAGGTTAACATTTCTTCGCCACTCTTAGTTAAAACAATTCTTTGTTCTTCAATATTTATCATAACATATTTATTTTTTATCCGAACCTTCCTGTGATATAATTTTCTGTTCTCTTTTTTTCCGGATTTGTGAATATTTTTTTTGTTTTATCAAACTCAATCAATTCTCCCATATAAAAAAATGCGGTATAATCGCTAATTCTCGAAGCTTGTTGCATATTATGGGTAACAATAATAATGGTATACTCCTTTTTTAAATGATAGATTAATTGTTCAATTTTAGCAGTTGAAATTGGGTCGAGCGCAGAGGTTGGCTCATCCATTAAAATAATGGAAGGTTCAACCGCCAAGGTTCTTGCAATGCACAAACGTTGTTGTTGTCCGCCCGAAAGGGTTAATGCCGATTTGTTTAAATTGTCTTTAACCTCACTCCATAAATCGGCCTGCACCAAAGCTTTTTCCACACGTTCAGCAATCCATTTTTTGTCTTTGATGCCTTGAATTTTTAATCCGTAAGCAACATTCTCAAAAATGGATTTAGGAAACGGATTTGGTTTTTGAAACACCATGCCAACTTCTTTTCTTAATTGCTCGAGTTGTATTTTATTCTTATAAATATTATTATCGTCAATTTTTATTTTACCATCCATTTTGAAATCTTCAATATAGTCGTTCATTCTATTGAATAAACGCAAGAAAGTAGATTTGCCGCAGCCCGATGGGCCAATAAAAGCAGTAATAGTTTTTGGTTTAATGTTCATGGTAACATCTTTAATGGCCTGAAAATCGCCATAAAAAACATTGACATCTTTGGTTTGTAATTTGTATTTTTCAGCAATTGGCGTTTCTGTTTTAGGATCTTCCATTTTTTCTGTCATAATTTCACTCATTGTGTTATTGTAATTTTTTTTGCCATTTGTTCCTAAAATAAACAGCGATTCCATTCATGATAAAGGTAATCAATAATAATATAATAATGGCTGCCGCAGCATTGTCAATAAATCCTTGTTGTGGTCTTGAAATCCAGTTAAAAATTTGGATTGGCAACACTGAAAATTGGTCTAGCGGCCCTCGTGGCGCAAAAGGCACATAAGCCAAAGCACCTACGACAATTAACGGAGCGGTTTCACCAACTGCTCTTGATAGTGCCAAAATAACACCTGTTAAGATACCTCCGCTTGATGCCGGCAATACCTGATTCCACACAGTTTGCCATTTTGAGGCGCCCAAGGCGTATGATGCGTCTCGAATTGAATTTGGAACAGCTTTTATGGCTTCTCTGGTCGCCACAATAATAATGGGAAGAATTAAAAGGGACAAAGTTAAAGCGCCAGCCAAAACACTTGCGCCTAAATTCATGATTCTCACAAAAACTTCCAATCCCAGCAATCCGTATATAATGGATGGAACTCCCGCTAAATTGGAAATGTTAATTTCCAGCAATGCGGAAAGCCTGTTTTTTTTGGCATATTCTTCCAAATAAACCCCAGCGGCAACACTTACGGGAAATGAAATTATTGCCGTTAGAACTAAAACCCATACACTTCCCATCAGCGGCGTCCATATTCCAGATTTTTCTGGTTTTCGGGACGGCAAATCGGTAATAAAAGCCCAATCTATTCTGCTTAATCCATCAACTAAGATTCCGCCAATAAAAATAACCAGCATGACCAATCCAATTAAGGTACAAGCAATCCCCCAAAATTTGAACAACTGATCTTTCAGTCTGTTTTTCTGAATGCTATTCATATTTTTCTCGGTATTTTTTTCTGATTCGGAAACTCAAGGTATTCAATAAAAAGGTGAATACAAACAAGGTAATTCCCGCCGCAAAAATAGTTCTGTACTCCAAAGAGCCGTGTTGCACATCGCCTAAACTTACCTGAACAATGTAAGCGGTTATGGTTTCAACAGGAACTGTTGGGTCTAATGTTAGTCTTGGTTGTTGGCCTGCGGCAATAGCCACAATCATGGTTTCGCCAATGGCTCTTGAAATGGCCAAAATAATGGATACAATAATACCTGAAGATGCTGCCGGAACAACCACTTTAAAAGCGGTTTGGAGCCTAGTGGCACCCATGCCGTAAGAAGCCTCCCTCAAATCTTTTGGCACCGCAAATAAAGCGTCTTCACTTAAGGAAGACACAAAAGGTATAATCATAATGCCCATTACAATACCTGCAGAAAGTGAGTTAAATCCAGATAAACTAGGCATAAATGTCTGTAAATAAGGTGTAACAACCACCAATGCAAAAAAACCGTAAACTACTGAAGGCACTGCAGCCAAAAGTTCCAATAACGGCTTGATTGTTTTTCTAAAACTTCTTGGGGCGTACTCACTTAAATAAATACTGATGGACAAGCCTATGGGCAACGCTACCGAAATTGCGATAAAGGTGGTAAGCAGTGTTCCTGAAAGCAATGGAAGAATTCCGTAATGTTTTTCAGTAAATAGAGGTGTCCATTGCGTATCAGTTAAAAAATCGAAAATAGAGACATCTTTAAAGAATAGAAAGGCTTCAAGGGCAAGCACTAAAATAATGCCAATGGTCACTGCAATTGTGACTAATGCACTTGATAGAAGTGATTTTTCAATGATTAATTCTTTGATTTTACGCATTAAATTTTATTTAAAACAAAATCAGATGTAAGATACATCTGATTTTGTTATGTTTAGATTTTGCTTATTTGTTTTTTTCAACAAAAGCTTTAAAATTTTCTTTTTGCTTTGCGTAAAGTGCTGCAGGCAATTTAATGTATCCCACATCTTCAGATAACTCTGCTGCATTCTCAAGATAAAAATTAACAAATTCAATAACCTCAGGTTGC
>JAWOHJ010000227.1:0-6328 GCA_046485225.1 Lutibacter sp.
TGGAAAATGTGTACATCAACCAAATTGTGCAGGATTTTAATAAAAAAGCCAAAGTTGCCTTGTCTTCGCCCTCAGATATGGCAAATGCACCAAAAGATATTGTGACAATTCCTTCATTTTGGTACAATAAAACCCTTAATTATAAAACATTTATGGTGCCGGGAATATTGGTTTTGCTGGTTACGATGATAACGCTGTTTTTATCGGGAATGAATATTGTTCGTGAAAAAGAAATTGGCACGTTGGAACAAATGAACGTAACGCCCATAAAAAAATACCAGTTTATCATCGGCAAATTATTTCCATTTTGGATATTGGGATTTGTTTTATTAACCGTGGGACTAACCATTGCAAAAGTTGTTTTTAATGTCCCAATTATCGGAAGCCTTGGGCTCATCTATTTTTACACGGCATTTTATTTGTTGGTGGTTTTGGGAATGGGATTGTTTATTTCCAATTTTACCGATACCCAGCAACAAGCGATGTTTATTTCCTGGTTTTTTGTGGTTATTTTTATATTGATGAGCGGACTTTTTACGCCCATTGAAAGTATGCCGATGTGGGCACAATATTTAACAGAGTTCAATCCGGTAAAATATTTTGTGCAAGTAACGCGAATGGTGATGTTGAAAGGCGCCCATTTTAATGATATTTTGCCCCAACTCACAAAAACCATTATTTATGCGATTATTATGAATGGGCTGGCGGTTTGGAGTTACCAAAAAACGACTTAATAGTTGTCTTTTAAACCAAACGACAGAAATATTAAGATTTTAAAGGGAAAAGACTTAAAATATTTATCCTAAATTTGATTCAGAAAAAATAAAAGATATGGACGATAAAGTAGTTGTAGTCAAAAAAATTTCCGGTGATTTAGAGCCGTTTTCAGTCCCAAAACTTTCAAGATCACTTCAAAATAGCGGCGCAACGAGCGAGGATATCGAAAAAATTGTGAAAGCCATACAGCCCGAACTTTTTGACGGAATTTCATCAAACTTAATTTATAGAAAAGCCTTTAGTTTACTTAAAAAATGCAATCGAGTCTCTGCTTCAAAATATAGTTTAAAAAGAGCAATTTTCGACTTGGGTCCAACCGGTTTTCCATTTGAAAGATTGATTAGCGCATTGCTGAAGCAAAAAGGCTATAAAACCAAAATTGGCATAACATTACAAGGAAAATGCATCACCCACGAAATAGACGTTTTGGCTGAAAAAGACGGAAATGTTTACACCGTTGAATGCAAATTTCATAAAGATCCATCCGCAGTAAGCAATGTGAGAATTCCTTTGTATATCAACTCTAGATTTCTTGATGTTCAAAAAGGTTGGAACAATTCAGGAAAAACCACCCATTTAAAACAAGGTTGGCTGGCCACCAATACGCGTTTTACCAAAGACGCCATAGATTATGCCAATTGTGTTGGTTTAACGCTGTTAAGTTGGGATTATCCGCCAAATAACGGATTAAAAAGCAATGTCGATAAATATGGCTTATATCCAATAACCACCTTGACTTCCTTAACAAAAAAGGAAAAAACACAGTTGATGGAAAAAGACATTATTTTGGTAAAAGAACTTTCTAAAAATCCGGATTCACTTGATCATTTAGGTTTTTCAGAAAAGCAAAAAGCATTGGTTTTGGCCGAAGTGCATAAGTTATGTAATTTTTAATCTTTCTGATGTTTTGTTTTGGGCGTTCCCCGCCAGCTGGCGGGTCAGGCTTTTCGCTCCAATCTTTTATTGCAAAGCCTTGCAATAAAAGTATTTTCGCTGCAATCCTTTACGCAAATTTCAATCAAAAATGAATAATTTAAATTATTATGAAATTTCGCATCCCTTGCGATTAAGGGAAATAAACCAATAAGTTGATTTGTTGTTAGAAATACTTTGTGAATCTTTGTGTCATAGCTCTTAATTACACGGAGTTTCTCAGAGAGCCACTATTTGCACAAAGAAATTATTTAGCCATTAAATTTTTGCTTTTTTTCTTTGGGTAGCTTGCGGATAAAGGCAACATTCATTGAATGCTAGTTTGGCATTTCGTTATTTAGTTTGCACAAATTGAGAGCGCGCCTTCCCATTGTTTTTAATTCCGCGGATTTTACAAAAAATCTCCAATTCATCCAAATCAATCACAATATCCATAACCTCAAATCCTTGAGAAATCATATCTTTTTTTAATTTAAGAAATGATTTATGCCAATCTTTCCAATTGTCGTGTAAATTTTCTCTGTCGTCTGCCAACGCCACAAAACGTTTCCAATCCTTTTCCCTGTAATAGGCTAAATTTACTTTTGTCATTGTGTTTTAATTTTTTAACTACTTGTTTAACAATCATTTTATCGAAAAACTTGCAGAAGTAAAATACTGCCTTCCGTCATATAAAATCAATTGCTAAAGTTTTATGATCTCCATTTCACCAAAATTAAAAATAAATTGCATCAATAACAAGTTTTTAAATTTTACAACCTTTAAAATAGGTTCTATTTCGTAATTTTGTATTTACTACTTCCGATAGCTATCGGAACTAAAAAAAGAACATGTTAGATATCAAAAAAATCAGGGCCGATTTTCCCATTTTAAATCAACAAGTAAACGGAAAACCATTGGTTTACCTGGACAATGCCGCAACCAGTCAAAAACCTCAAGTTGTTATAGACAGCATTGTAAATTACTACACCACCATCAATGCAAATATTCATAGAGGCGTTCATACGCTAAGTCAATTGGCAACCGATGCATTTGAACAGGCGCGTGAAAAGCTGCAACAGCATTTCAATGCCAAAAAAAGCTATGAAATTATTTTTACTGCCGGCACAACGCACAGCATCAATATTGTGGCCACCGGATTTACATCGTTGTTGCAAAAAGGTGATGAATTGATAGTTTCAGCAATGGAACACCATTCAAATATTGTTCCTTGGCAAATGTTGTGCGAGCGCACAGGAGCCATTTTAAAAGTGATTCCAATGAACCATGAAGGAGAATTGTTGATGGATGAATACGATAAACTGCTTTCGAATAAAACAAAACTGGTATTTGTAAACCACGTTTCAAATGCGCTGGGAACCATCAACCCGATTAAAGAAATTATTGATAAAGCACACCTGTTTGGTGCAGCTGTTTTAATCGACGGCGCACAATCCTGTCCGCACATTAAACCCGATTTGCAAGCATTGGATGTTGATTTTTATGTGGTTTCTGCCCATAAATTATGCGGTCCAACCGGCGTTGGCATTTTATACGGAAAAGAGGCTTGGCTTAACAAACTGCCGCCGTATCAGGGTGGTGGAGAAATGATCAAAGAAGTGACTTTTGAAAAAACCACGTACGCCGATTTACCGCACAAATTTGAAGCAGGAACGCCAAATATTGCCGGCGTTATCGCTTTTGGAACGGCCATCGATTATTTAAACAATATAGGTTTTGACAACATTGCCGATTATGAAAATGAATTGCTTCAATATGCCACAAAAAAACTTTTGCAAATTGAAGGGTTAAAAATTTACGGAACTGCTGAACATAAAACTTCCGTAATTTCATTCAATATTGATGAAATTCACCCGTATGACATTGGCACCATCATAGATAAATTGGGCGTTGAGGTTAGAACAGGACACCATTGCGCACAACCAATTATGGATTTTTACAAAATTCCGGGAACCGTTCGCGCTTCATTTTCATTTTACAACACTTTTGAAGAAGTTGATGTATTGTACAACGCATTATTAAAGGCAAAAATGATGCTTTCTTAATATATTTAACAAAATATGACTTTGTGTTAATAAATCATAGAAATTTAGCAGTTACTCATTTTATTAACAAATAATTTTAATTTTTTCTTGTTTTTTAACTTTTTATTAATACATTGGCCCATCTTTAATTTAAGATATACCCAAATTATTAATCAACCTTAATCAACTTAACAATGAAAAAATTATTTCTTTCTTTAGCTATTTTAGCTTTAGCTGTTGTCGCTTGTCAAAACAATGACGAAGTAACTCCAAACCAAGAAGCCGCCATCGACATGAGCGACTTTTTTGTGTACACTTCCGATGACGTTTCTGCAAAAAGCACAAAAGACGCAAACAATGGCGACAAATGCCACAGTATGAAAGTGCTAAACCGACAATTGCAAGAAAATCCGGGATTGGAACAACGTATGTATGAAATTGAAAAACATACAAGAACTTTAATCGCCAATAAAGGAGTTACTGCAAATGCAAAACCGGGAAGCGGTGGCGGAACTACAACTCCTCCTCCGACTCCTTATGCTGGTGCAGTTACCATTCCTGTAGTTGTAAATATCCTTGAAGATGCAGCGCATCCTGTATCACAAGCCCATATCGATTCTCAAATTGCTATTTTAAATCAGGATTTCAACAACAACAACCCTAAATCAGTTGGTGTCCCTGCCGAATTTGCCAATTTAGTTGCCAATGTCAATATTACTTTTGTGCTTAATCGAGTAATCAGAAAAACTTCTATAAAAGCAACTTGGGGAACTAATGATTCTATGAAATTTTCAAGCCAAGGAGGTATTGATGCCACTGACACTTCAAACTATTTAAACATCTGGGTATGTGAAATTGGCGGCGGAATTTTAGGCTATGCACAATTCCCTGGAGGATCTACCGCAACTGACGGCGTTGTAATTGGTTCTGATTATTTCGGTGAAAACACTAAAGGAGGTGTCTATGGACACGGAAGAACTGCCACTCACGAAGTTGGTCACTGGTTAAATTTACGCCATATTTGGGGAGACGGAAGATGTCGTCAAGACGATTTTGTTGCTGACACACCAAGCTCAGACGGTCCAAACTATGCCTGCCCAACGTACCCAACAATTAATTGTCAATCTGCCGATATGACCATGAACTATATGGACTACGTTTATGACGATTGTATGTATATGTTTTCTTTAGGCCAAAACGACAGAATGAGAACTATTTTTGCTTCCGGAGGCTCAAGAGCAAGTTTGGTAAATTAATCAGATTTGTTTAAAAAAATTAAAAAGGTGCTGAAAAGCACCTTTTTTTATACCTTTAATTTTTAAATCCAATAAAATGAAACTTTTTAAAATGACTTTAATTTTACTGCTTGTGTCTATAACTTCTTGCCAAAGCCAGGATAAAAAAGATACGATTTCACTGAATTATAATGCACAAACTAGGGGTTTTCAATTATCCATTCAGCTTAAAAATAATTTGTTGGAAGTTATCAAAAACAATGAAACACATCAAATTGAATTGACTAAAAATCAAATCAATGAAGTTATTGATATGGTCAAAAAAATTGATTTTGAGGTTTTAAAAAACAACATTTCCATCGATGATCTTGCGGTAGACAAAGCCATAAAAGGAGAATTTGAACTTAACTTCAACGGTGAACTTTACACTTTTGAATTTGACCACAACAATGCCCCGCAAAATATTCAGGAACTGCTAAACAAACTGCAGAGCTTTGACGTATCAAAAGAATAAACCTTCATTTAAAAAAAATTTAAAACAGCTATAAGTCGATATTCTGCCCCCTCTACATCTAAAAAAATAATTAAGCGTATCTTTGCCGCTCATAAAAATGTGCTGTTTTAAAGTTTAGGAAACTAAGGCCTTAAAAATGCTCAGCAGAAAATAGCAACATGTCTAAATTACCTAAAAACCACAAATTCATCGATCTTTCTGATTATGGAAGACCCGCAGCAAGACTCATTGCAAATTCACTCAAAAAAACTTCCTTTACGCCGGTTCAAGTGACCGTTTTATTTATCATTTCGGGATTGATTGCCATTGCCTGCATGCTTTACGGTTATTATTGGGCAGCCGCTTTTTTCCTGATTTTAAAATCTGTTCTGGATGCTGCCGACGGAGAATTGGCGCGAATAAAAAAAACGCCTTCCTATACGGGACGCTATTTTGACTCCGTTGCCGATATCATATTGAATTTCTTCATTTTTTTGGCGCTTTGGCACATCACCGATTCTCTTTTGATTTATGCCTTGCTCGCATTTGTGGGTATTCAGCTACAGGGAACTTTGTATAATTATTACTACGTTATTTTAAGAAACAAGTTTAACGGCGATACCACAAGCCGCGTTTTTGAAGATAAAACACCCATTGCTTTAGCAGGAGAAAGTCAGCGAAATGTGAATTTTCTTTTTACGCTTTATAAGTTGCTTTATGGTGTTTTCGACAAAACAATCTATTTTTTGGACAAGAAAGCGACAGGCAGCAAACCTTTTCACAAATGGTTTATGACTGCTGTTTCCACTTTCGGACTGGGATTTCAGTTGCTCATTATTTCTGTAATGCTGGTGATGGGATGGGCT
>JAWOHJ010000232.1:0-2882 GCA_046485225.1 Lutibacter sp.
AACTTTATTGTCTTTTGATTTAATTTTTTGAAATTTATTGGCCGCGTGTTTTTTCCAATGATCAAAATCATTTTCATTAAATATTCTTGAAAAATATGATCTTGATGCGTTTTCAAAAATCAAGCAATGTCCAAATTCGTGAATAGATAAATTAAGACCATCATCTGCTATTTCAAATCCTTGTGCTATAGCTGGCCAAGACATATTTATTTTTTTTGTGTTTGGATTGACATCCCCGTCAAAAATTGCCGGATTATTCTTATAAGAATAGGATCTGGGCGTTACGAATATATCATTAAACTTTTCAAGTGTATCTGTTTTTAATCCAAATGTAATTTGGACAAAAGCACTCGAAATAATAATTTTCATTTTTTGATTTATTGAGAATCCTGAATCTGAACTGAAATTTGTAGTCCAGAGAAATAGGAGCGTTCGAATTTGAAAAGTATACTTGTTCTTTTCAGAGAGATTTTGATAGTAAGTGTTATTGGTCAATAACACTTTATGACATTCAGCTTTTGTCTTTTGTCTGAAAAATAAGCTAATAAGTTTATATTTTATAGTCAAGTTTTGAAATCTTTATGGTGCCTAACAAGTTTGTCTATGATTTGTGCAACTTCACATCAAATGTTTTCGCCGCCGTTTTTTTATTGCATGTTTGTTGGTTTGTATTTAATCAGATTTAAACATAAATTATATACGGATTTAAGTGCTTTTTATATGCTGTCAGATTAAATCTAAAAAATTTGAAACCATTTTTCTGTTTTGGTTTTACGTTTCAACAATCTCCAATTAAAGTAAAAAAGTCAGAAGTTTTGCTGTTCAGTTACCGTTTTTCCGGTTTATATTTCTCGGAAATATTGAGAAAGCTTTACGCTCCATTTATGCAATTTTGCTTGATTCGGAATTTTAAATGACTAATTTGTCAGTTTTTGTTTTCTGCCAATTGTAAAATATAAAATTGCTCCAATCAAATTGAGAAACAGTACAACAAGAACCCAAACAATTTTATCATTTCCGTTAAATTTACTCTTCAAAATGTCGATTAGCGCAATAATTGTCGGTATAATCCAAAAAAATACAGCAATTAAAATTATTATCCATTGTAAAGGTCCGATCATTCCTAAATAAGTCATCTATTTCAGTTTTTAAATTAATATTATGATTACAAATTTTGTTTATGTTTTTATTTTATATCAAACAGTTTATCCAATTCAGTTTCCATAACGCCCCTTTCGTATCCTTTAATAATCTTAAAAAGGTTTCCTTCTTTATCAATAATAAAACTTGTTGGATATACCTGGACGCCATATTGCGCTACAACTTTGTCTTTTACGCCTCCTAAATTCGAAATGTTAACCCAATCAATTCCATCTGCTTCACTATATTTTTTCCAAGTTTTGTGGTCAACATCAACAGAATAGCTGATAATTACAAAATCTTCGTTCTTGTATTTTTCTTTGAGTATTGGAAACTCCTCCTGATTCTGTTCGTGACAATAGTGACACCAAAATGCCCAAAAATCTAAGATGATAACTTTCCCCTTGAAATCTGAAAGTTTTATAGTATTTCCTTCTAAATCTTTTGCATTTATATCTATAAATTGTCCTCCAACCTTTATTTTTTCAATTTCAAAACTATTTTTTAGGGCAATCCCATTTTTTGAAATTTTATGATTGTCATCAAGTTTATCGTAAAATAATTGCGAACTGTCTTTTGTTACTTTATCTGTGAAATATAAAAAGTTGGACAATGAAACCAGATTGTTTGGATTTTCAAAAAGCAACTCCAGGTTTTCTTTACGCGTTCCTATTTGATAATCTTTATAGTCAATTTCACCATTTTTCATTTGGTTATTGTACTTTTCACCAATTGCAATATATTTTTTGTAAAACTCACTTAGTTTAGAACCATTGATTTTAGCATTTGCAAAATCATCAAAATTCCCTTGTATTGATAGTTCTCCATGCTCAAGCCAGAGAAAAAAACTTTTTCCAACTTTTGCCTTATAATCGATAATCATAATTTGATATTCGCTCGGTTCGTCAATTTGCCCTTGAAACTTAAAAGAGCCATTTTGCGAAAGTGTTGAATCAACATTTACGCCGTAGAAATTTTGAGCGTCCATTCTGGTTAAAACAACTGTTAAACTGTCTTTAAGATTTTCAATATTTGCTGTTAAAGTAAATGAATTGTTTTTTTCGTTATTTGACTTTTTGTCCTGACTAAAACTAAAAGAAATCAAGACAACGCTTGCGATTATAATTATTTTTTTCATAGTATTTTTTATTTATTTGATTGCTTGCTGTTTTCTATTGTTATTTTTGCGACTGGAAAATCAGAAATCTTTTCACCTCTTCCATATTTTTATTGAATGTTTGTTTGTTCAATTTTAGTTTAAATGTAAGCATAAATTTTATGAGGTGTTGGTAACTTTTTTATTCCACTAAATATTTTTCTATATATGGAATTAATTTACTTTTAATTTCATCGCTAGCATTTTTATCTATCCTGCCACCAGATGTTATTAATCTTATGATTCCTTCTTTATCAATTAAAATTGTTGTGGGAAATCCATGTTGTAACATAAATATATTATTATAAATATTTTTATTATCTGGTATAGTTTTAAAATTAAATTTCACTTTTGTTTTATAAAATTTATCTAAATCAGCTTTGTTATCTCTTGTGATTCCAATAAACTGTATTTTATCTGTTTTATATTTTTCGGCAAGGTCATTTAAACCTGGAATTTCTGCTACACAGGGACGACAAGAGATGAACCAAAAATTAATTACAACAACATTTCCTTTTAGCTTGTTTAATTCTATTGTTTTCCCTTCAGTAGTTTTAGCTATAAAATTTGGCGCTTTATTTCCTAT
>JAWOHJ010000283.1:0-5788 GCA_046485225.1 Lutibacter sp.
ACCTGATGAATATAGGTTCCCATTAATACGCCGTCATCGGTAGCAATTCCAAACAATGCAATAAATCCAACCCAAACGGCGACACTTAAATTAATGGTGTGCATTTGGAACAAGTCTCGCATATTGATTCCGGATACGTTGAAATTCATAAACCAATCTTGCCCCCAAAGCCAAATCATAATAAATCCACCGGCAAAGGCCACAAAAACGCCCGAAAAATGAATGGCTGATGCGGTGATTGTTTTAAATTGAAAGAACAATAACATAAAAATGATTAATAAACTAATCGGAATTACAATGGAAAGTCGTTTAACCGCCCGCACCTGATTTTCAAAACTTCCTGAAAATTTATAACTCACGCCCGCCGGAACAACTAAGGCACCGCTTTTAATTTTTGAATCGATAATTTCCTGGGCATCTTCAACCACATCAACTTCAGCGTTATCTTCTTTCTTGTCGAATAACACATAACCCACTAAAAAAGTATCTTCACTTTTTATCATTTGCGGACCTTGCAAATATTCAATAGTCACCAATTCACCCAACGGAACCTGCGCCATTGTTGGGGTGGGAATTAAAATTTTCTTTAACTTTTCGGGATCATCACGCAATTCTCGCGGATACCTTACCCGAACTGAAAATCGTTCGCGTCCTTCAATGGTTGTGGTTATTGGCATTCCGCCAATGGCAGTTTCAATGGCTTGCTGTGTTTGTTCGATACTTAATCCGAAACGTGCAATTTTACTTCTGTCGATATTGATATTCAGATAGGGTTTTCCCACAATTCTATCGGCAAAAACAGCATCCGCTTTTACGGAAGGAACTTCTTTTAAAATGTTTTCAAGCTGTACGCCAAATTCCTGAATCGTATTTAAATCGGGGCCATAAACTTTGATACCCATCGGCGCACGCATTCCTGTTTGAAGCATCACCAATCGGGTTTCAATAGGCTGTAATTTTGGCGCTGAGGTGATTCCGGGCAAGGCAGTTACTTTGACAATTTCATTCCAAATATCATTGGGAGATTTAATCTGTTTTCTCCAATTTCTGAAATTTTCACCGTCATCATCCTGAATTAAATCTATTTTAGTAACACCTTTAATTATGGCATCTTCATTGGAAAGTGAATCTCCCGACTTTAGGATAAAACGATCATCATCATCAGTTTTAAACTTTTCCCGATGTCCTCTTTCATTTAAAATGAATTCCGATTTATACCCAATCACATTCTCATACATAGAAATCGGTGCAGGATCCAAAGCAGTTTCTGCCCTTCCAAGTTTACCTACCGCAACTTCAACTTCAGGAATATTAATAACCGCCATATCCAACAATTGCAGGGTTTTAGTGGTTTCTTCAATCCCTGCGTGAGGCATAGAAGTTGGCATCAATAAAAAGCTTCCTTCATTTAACGAAGGCATAAACTCTTTTCCAATTCCGGGAAATTTATGATGCATGTAGGAATAGCCGGAAGTCGCTTTAAGGTTTATGCCAATTTTATCAAATCCATTTGCTGCCCAGCCAAATACACCATTAAATCCGATCCAGATGAACAATCCAAAGAGGATGGTAAAAAGAGGTAACATTAAAAATTTCTGTTTATTATTCAAGCACCAAACAAGTATTTCTTCATAATAATGAATCACAGCGATAATCATTGATAAAACCAAAGCAATGATAATGATGACCATTAAGTAATTTGAGAACAGACTGTTTTGATGCCCAAGAGGTGCCCAGGATTTTGCAAGCAGGATTGTGGTGAACAAAAGGGCGATGCCAACGGTGATTAAATTTGAGTGTTTTCCCAAATATTTTGGATAAACAGTTTCCAATAAATTTTTTATTCCGATTAGTGACAGTACCAAAGGAATCAAGGTTGAAAACACAATTGCCAATATAATTCCGGAAATAATTAAAGTCAAGTTCCAAAATTTGCTGATTTTTTGTTTAGAATTTTTAAAGCCAAAAACCAAATAAGCAAGGGTTGGCAAAAACACAACACCAATAAAAAATGAGGCGCCCAACGCAAAAGTCTTGGTAAAAGCCAGCGGCCTAAACAGTTTTCCTTCGGCATTTTCCATAAAAAATACAGGCAAGAAACTCACTATTGTTGTTGCAATACCAACAGTTATTGCCGGTGCAATTTCAATGGTGGCATCATAAATTACGCTGATAAGCTGTTTTCCTTTTTTGCCGACATTTTTCGGCATTTCAAAATATCGGATGTTATTTTCAACAAAAACAATTCCAACATCAACCATGACACCAATGGCAATGGCAATTCCTGAAAGCGCCACAACATTAGCATCAACACCCGCATAACGCATAATAATGAAGGTCATAATTACCGCCAAAGGCAGCAAACTTGCAATAATTACAGAAGCCCTTAAATTAAATAACAGAATGATAATTACAATAATACTGATGATAATTTCTTCAGTTAAAGCGCTTTCCAGCGTACCGATTGTTTCTTGAATTAATGCGGTTCTGTCGTAAAATGGAACGATGGTTAACTGGCTAACCGTGCCATCTGCCAAGGTTTTTTTAGGCAAACCTGTTGAAATTTCCTTGATTTTGGCTTTTACGTTGTTGATGACTTCCAGCGGATTTGAGCCATAACGTGCAACTACAACACCTCCAACAACTTCGGCGCCTTCTTTATCTAATATTCCTCGTCTTGGTGCTGCACCCAAACCAACCACAGCAAGATCTTTAATAAGAACCGGCGTGTTATTTTTAACAGTCACCACTGCTTTTTCAATGTCTTCAATAGATTTAATATAACCCAAACCACGCACCATATACTCGGCTTTGTTAATTTCAATGGTGTTGGCGCCAATATCTTTATTGGTATTTTTTACGGCCATCATCACCATATCAAAGCCAATATTGTAAGCTTTTAGCGCATCAGGATTTACATCAACCTGATATTCCTGCACGTGACCGCCAATTGAAGCCACTTCCGATACACCATTTGCAGCATTCAGTCCGTATTTTACATAGAAATCCTGAATTCTTCTAAGTTCCGGTAAATCCCATCCGCCGGTGACATTGCCTTCAGCATCTCGTCCTTCCAAAGTATACCAAAAAACCTGACCTAAGGAAGTGGCATCAGGGCCAAGCATAGGTTTTGTATCAGTTGGAAGCAACCCGCTTGGAAGTGAATTGAGTTTTTCTAAAATGCGGCTTCGGCTCCAATAAAACTCAACATCTTCATCAAAAATGATAAAAATGCTCGAAAATCCAAACATTGATGTGCTTCGTATGGTTTTTACGCCCGGAATTCCAAGCAAAGATGAAGTTAGCGGATACGTAATTTGATCTTCAATATCCTGAGGAGATCTGCCTGGCCAATCGGTGAAAACAATTTGTTGATTTTCGCCGATATCAGGAATTGCATCAACCGGAACAGGATCTTTTGGGATAAAACCGGTTTTCCAGTCGAATGGTGCTGTCGACAATCCCCAGCCAATAAACAGGAGCAGCAAAAGGATGGTGACAACCCTGTTTTCTAAAAAATAATGGATAATTTTATTAAGCATAATGCATTGATATTATGATATTTAATTTGAGATGAAGCTTATTTATGATGTATAAGCAGCAACAATTAACTAAAAAAGCATTTTAAATTGCAAACAATTTAAAGATGACTTAATTAGGAATTAAATAAAATAGATCAAATGATGAATACTTGATAAAGAACGTTTATTTCTTTATCGACCAGAGGTGGCATGTAATTTTTAAAAGGAATAATGTTTCCTGCCAAGCCTTCAAATAAATTAAGGTAAGCATAAGTAAAAGAAGCAACAAAAACTTGTTGTTCAAAATTTAAGGAGGAAAAGCTGGTGTTTAATTCATTTTGGCCAGTGAATTGTTTCACTTCATCATTGCAGCAATTGCTTTTTTTAAGTTCACAATTATTAGAGGAAGAAGGTTTTTGCATCTCCATTCCGCAGGCTTCAGCTTTAGAGAATAATCCGCGATCAACCAATTTATGACCGCAATAGTGCTCACTAACAGTAAATGACATCGTAGATAATAACACTACAAATGCCATAGTAATTGCCGATATTTTCCTTAATAATTGCTTCATAATGAGTTGCAAAGATACAATTTTTTTGAAGTGTTCAATTAATATTATGTTAAAAACACAGAAATGGCAAGTTTTTGTATTGGGGAAGATTTGAATTTTTGAGTAAAATCATTTCAGGCTAGCGTGCAATAAAACGACTATTATCACCTTTATTAGGTTTAATTATGATATATTTGAAATTATTTTTTTCATCAATGAAAGCACTGAAAACAGTTATTTTAATTTTACTTTTTGGCATTCCAAACCTTGTAAAATCCCAGGAAACCTTACCAATTTATTCAGATTATTTGTCGGATAATGTGTATTTAGTGCATCCGGCTGCTGCGGGTGTTGGAAATTGTGGAAAATTAAGGCTGACCGCCAGAAACCAATGGGCCGGAATAGAAGATGCGCCATCACTACAAACGTTGAGTGCACATACAAGAATTGGCGAGAGTATGGGTGTTGGTATCATTCTTTTTAACGATAAAAATGGCTACCATTCCCAACAAGGCGTTCAGGGAACGTATGCTTATCATTTAAACTTTGGAAGAATGGAAGAGGTCAACCAATTATCGTTCGGACTTTCTTTTATGGCCGTAAATAATAATGTGGATGAAAGCTCGTTTGTGATTCCTGATCCCGTGATTTCTCAAATTATTCAAAGCGAGAGTTATTTTAATGCCGATTTTGGCGCCGCTTACCATAAAGGAGGATTTTTCTCTTATTTCACGGCAAAAAATATTATGTTGAGTGCTCGAAATTTATACAATGATCGCTATGAATCTTTAAATTTAAGAAGGTATTTGGTGACTTTGGGGTATTATTATGGCCAGGGGAAAAGCTTGCAAATGGAACCTTCAATAATGGCGCAGACGATTGAAAGAACAGGAGAGAAGTTTGTGGATTTTAACTTTAAAGTTTATAAAGATGTTGCAGACGCGCAACTTTGGGCTGCATTCTCATACAGAAAAGGATTTGACAATGCAGATACAGAGGAACTCAATTATTTAACGCCAATTGTTGGTGTTAATTATAAAAATTTTATGGCTTCTTACACGTACACCAAGCAATCAGGTGAAATTTTGTTTGACGATGCCGGATACCACCAAATTACCTTGGGCTTTAATTTTGGTTGCAGGCCGCCAAAAAGAGGCGGTTGTCCAAACATAAACGGAGCTTTTTGAATTTACGTCCTTCGAAGGAGCTTGTCTTGAGCGGAGTTTAAAGGCTCAGCGAGAAGGATTTTTAAATTACAATAAAATGATTATTAAAGAATTAAACGGAATAAAACCCATTTTTGGTGAAGATTGTTTTATAGCTGAGACAGCCGTAATTATTGGTGAAGTAATTATGGGTGATCAATGCAGCATTTGGTACAATGCGGTTATTAGGGGCGATGTGCATTACATTAAAATGGGCAATAAGGTAAATGTTCAGGATGGTGCGGTAATTCACGCAACTTATCAAAAATCGCCTACAAATATTGGGAACAATGTTTCGATTGGCCACAATGCCTTGGTTCATGGATGCACCATTCACGACAATGTTTTGATTGGAATGGGTGCCATTATTATGGATGATTGTATTGTGGAAAGCAATTCCATCATCGCTGCAGGAGCGGTTTTAACTAAAGGAACACACGTAAAATCTGGTTGTATTTTCGCCGGGATGCCTGCGAAAAAAATAAAGGATATCAGCGAAGAATTAATTTCA
>JAWOHJ010000289.1:0-6064 GCA_046485225.1 Lutibacter sp.
GATGATTGACTTGAAAGTGTTGTTTACTAAAAGGGAAATAGAAATTATTATTCAACTCGCTCAAGGAGAAAATTTTAAAGAAATCGCAGCACTTTTATTTGTTTCCCCTTATACAATCAAAACGCACAGAAAAAATATTTTAAAAAAATCCGGGTGCAAAAACACTGCAGAATTGATTGCCAAATGTATCCATGAAGGCATTATTTAATTGCTATTTTAAATACAATAAACACTATATAACCAAAATTACCGAAAACCAATTAATTTAATCTAAAATCTGGCTCGAATGCTCTTTCGTTTTAACTTTCGTTATTACGTCCTCAATCATACCATTTTCGTCAATCACAAAAGTAACGCGGTGGATTCCGTCAAATTCTCGGCCCATAAATTTCTTTGGTCCCCAAACACCAAAAGCATTGATTACTTTTTTGTCTTCATCAGCCAATAACGGAAAAGGCAATTTGTATTTCTCCATAAAACTTTGCTGGCGTTTTGCCGAATCTGCGCTTACGCCCAAAACCGCATAATTTTTCGCCAAAAATGACTGATAATTGTCCCGCAAATTACAAGCTTCCATCGTGCAGCCTGGCGTACTTGCTTTCGGATAAAAAAACAATACCAATTTTTTTCCTTTAAAATCTGATAATTTTACGGTATTTCCCTGTTGGTCAAGCGCTTCAAAATTTGGTGCGGCATCGCCTATTTTTAAGGTTGTCATTTCTTTATGTTATTTGTTATACGTTATCTGTTATTTGTTGCTGTTTTTCAAAATTGAAAAGTTAAAAGAAACAATTAAATCTTAGGCTGTTTTTGCTATCGACTATATTATTTTTGATCAATATTTAATTTTTACTTTCCCTTAATGCAATGGCCGTTTTTTGATCATTCCGCCTTTGGTGTCTTTTATCGGGTATTGAATAACAAATGCTGCTCTATCAATTTTATCAACCTCTAAGAGCACTCTGGAGACTTCAAGTCGTGTTACCACGCAAAATAATATTTTTCGGTCTGGCATCGCATTTCCTTTTGAGCCATAACCACCATCAGATCTAAAAACGGTTACGCCGCGTTCAAGTTTTGTTGCAATCATAGTTTTTATTGTTTCATAATCATCAGAAATAATCATCACACCAATGTATTCTTCTATCCCGTTAATGATAAAATCTACGGTTTTAGAGGCAGAAAAATAGGTAAGCATCGAATACATGGCCGTTTCTACACTGACTATTGTTGCTGCAAGCACAAAAAGACAAACATTAAACACCGCAATAAAATCGCCCACTGTTAAACTTGATTTTCGGCTTACGGAAATTGCAAGTACTTCAGTACCGTCAATTACAGCACCACCACGAATGGAAAATCCTATACCCGCTCCCAGAAAAAATCCACCAAAAACAGCAATTAAAAGTTTATCATCGGTAATTATAGGCAATTGAATAAAATGCACCAATATAGCCAATACTAAAATCGCCAAACTGCTTTTTACGGCAAATGAAACAGAAATTTGCTTTGCCCCCAAAAGTATAAATGGCAAATTGACCAAAACAATTAAAACCGAAAGGTTAAATCCCGTTAAAATTCGAAGTAACAAAGAAACACCCATTGCCCCACCGTCCAAAAAGTTATTTGGAAACAAAAAGCCTTTCAAACCAATACTTGCAAGTGTTACACCAACGCATATAAAAGCAAAATCCCTTAAGGTACTTTTAAGGATGAGCTTTCTAATCAATTCATTGTCATGTCTTCTAAAAAAATTTATCATGCTTTTTATACTCTTTAATTGATGCTTAAATGTCAAATGACTATTTGATCCCGCTAACTATTTTTGAAATAATTCCTTTTTGATTGGTAAATTCCGACCATAACACTCCGCTAAGATGAAGAATGATGAATGCAACCAAATAATATATTGAAAGCACATGTATATCTTGCATCAAAATTTTAATTGTTGAGGGTCCAAATTTTATAAGTAAACCTGTGGATAGTGAGATTATCACACAACCATAAAAAACAAGATAAATAAAATTCTGAAACTTTTCTTTGAAAATTAATTCTTTTTTAAAAGGTCTCTGGAATTTCATTGCACCAAATATGGGAAGAAGAAATCTTATGCTAAACAATCCAGTCAATATATAACCCAAATAAATGTGCCAATCCCACATAGGCTGCCTAATCTTTTTGGCGAGTACAATAAGTTGGTCTTGGGTTAAAGATTGACCCGCTGTGTTCAAATAATTTTGAATGATTTCAGCCACATTATTTTTGTTCATCCAGGTTAATCTTAAAAAAATGGTAAGTAACATTAAAATCATACAAATAGCAATAGACCAATGCATGAACCTGTAAACTGCGGAATAGTGTTTAATTTTCATTTTTAATTATTTCAACCTTAGTAGATTCATCAAATATTACTGACCAGTGGCGATCACAACGCAAATTTAGAATAAATTATCTTCTGTCAAAAGTAAGAAAAAAACCTAATAAAATGGAATGATTTCAGGAAGTTCCTTTATAAAAATCAATCTTTCAAAATGCCTTAATATCATCATTAAAATAATGCTACATCTCAAAAAAAACAACCTCTCTTAAAGACTTTAAGAGAGGTTGGTTAATTATGGTAACATATTTTTATTTAAAAAGATGTTCTGGCAATTTCAATTCCTACAGGATAAGAATAATCACCTTGATCTTCGGCAGTGATAAATATTTCCTTCACATCAAAAGGTGTAGATGTTTTTAATGAGGCTGTTTTTGCATTTTTATTTACCAGCATTCCTGCATTTTTAGTGCCGTTATTTTCAGTTACAATCCAAACATTGTAATTTTTTTTGGTTGGATCAATTCTTTCGGCGCTTGCCAAATTTTTTGCAGTCACTTCAATAACATAATTATTATTTTTGTCTTGTTTCTTTGTAGCTGTTATTTCTGCAGCCGGCGCAACACCTGATACCGGAAATTTTACAGTTGTTGCACAAGATGTCAATAATACCAAAACGGTTACGAACAATAAATTTATTAGTGATTTCATTTTATTTTATTTTTAATTTTATCCCTACTCTTACGGTTTTTCGGAAGCCACCCCTTTTAAATGTTTGGTCATTTTTTTAATTTTATTTATGCCTGATGATATTTAAGCACTTTCATCAAATTCAATTTTATCTGCGCTGTCAATTTTAACCAAAGGTTCATTTATTGGTAAAGTAAAATAGAAGGATGACCCCACTCCTTCCGTACTTTCAACCCAAATTTCTCCGTCATTTTTTTCTAAAAATCCCTTCACCAATAACAAGCCAATTCCTGCACCTTTATTTTTTTCTCTGGCACTTGATAAAACTTTCATTTGAGGCGTAAAAAGTTTTTCCTTGATTTCTTTTGACATGCCTATTCCATTATCTTTAATCTCAACAATTATTTTATCTTCTTTACTTTTTGCAGAAACTGTAATTTTACCATCTGGATTTGAATGTTTTATCGCATTAGAAACAATATTTTGCAGCACCGAAAGCAACATTTTTCCATCTGCAAAAACACTTTCGTTTTCAGCAATTTCGTTGTGAAGATTTATGGTTTTCAATTGCGCATTGTCATTTAATATGTCAAAAACCTTTTGAACATAATCAATAAGCTTTATTTTTTTGGGTGAAAAAACTTCAGTGGCATATTTTATTCTTGCCCATTCCACCAGGTAATCAAGCATATCTAACTCATCTTTTGATGATTTATAAATAAGATCAATCATTTCTTTCACCTCATTATTCGGCATCTTTTCAAAATTTGTGCTCAAATATTTTGTGGCACCAATAATGCCCGATAAAGGACTTCTTAAATCATGGGATACGATGGCTAAAATATTTTCTTTATGATTGTTGAGTTCTTCCAGCTCTTTTACATATTTTTTAATAGCTTCTTCCTGATTTCTTCGTACCGTTAAATCACGCAGTATTTTAACATAGCCCAACATTTCATCATTTGAACCTTTTAGCGGAAAAACCAAACCATAAGCGTAAAATTTGCTTCCGTCTTTACAAATATGCCATCTGTTGTCTACTGCTCTTCCCTCTTTTAAGGACGTGTCTATTTCAACTTTAGGAATGCCACTTTTTCTATCTTCTTCCGTAAAAATAATATCAAAATGTTCGCCTATAATTTCTTCAGTTTTATAGCCAAATATTTTTTCAGCGCCTGAACTCCAGCTGTTAATTATAAACTCATTATTCAACGTTAAAATTGAATAATCCTGCAAACTATCAATAATTTGACTGTAAAATTCTGCTGTAGGCACATAGCTGCTTTTCAAAATTTTGGATTTTGCTTCTTTTTTTTTCATTTGGTTTGTTAAAAAAATTGCTTTAGAATATATCTGGTCAAGTTACTGGATTTTTCGGGGAATAATGTAGCTAAATTATCGTAAAAAAAATTACATAATTATTAAAATTAATTACATCTTTCACACATAAAATATTTTAAACAATATTTATCCAGCCCGCAAAGATAAATATTTCAGCATATAACTGAAGCTATTTTTGAATGAAATTCACCCTTAAGAAAAAACCCGGATTATTTAATTTTGCGCTATTTTTTTTTATAGCTAAATGGTTTTCAAAAAAAAACCTGAGAACTTTTCTCAGGTTTTTCAATTACTTTTTTAAATGGTTTTTAGCCTGTTGTTAATTATTTCACGCCACTTTTCAATCATCTGAATTTCACCATCCATGCCAAAATTTTCTTCTGAATCGTAAAATACCAATGAAATATCCGGATTTTTCCTGTCTAAAAATGAAAAATGTAAATCAAGCTTGTCTATTGATTTATAGCTGTCTTCTTTATTTCCTGAAGTGTGATCTGTTTTAATGACTTTACACGATTTTATTTCTTTAAGATCAATGTGCTGAACAATCTCTTTATCCTTTGTTTTTTTAAAAAAGAAAAGGTGGTTTAATGTTTCATCAAGCCCAATGGCAAATTCTTCGCTTATTTCTTTTTGTGAAATTTTACAATTATGCTTGTCGGCAATGGTTAAAATAGATTGCAATAAATGTTTTTCGTTCTTTTTTCTGCCATTAAGCATAAATATAAATGGCAGCATAAAAACGGCTATAAAAATAGCCCCTACAATAGCGGTTCCTAAATTCATTTTAAATTTTTTTTGATTTTAAAAAATATTGAACGGATTTTGTTGAGATCCAAAATCAGCAAAAAATCAATTGAATTGCCGCTTATGGGCAATTACACGTTTAAAATGGACCGGTTACCAAAAATAATGAAAGGGGAAAATAATATCGACTTTCCCGTACTTAATAAGAAAATTTACTGCACTAAAAATATACTGAGAAAATTCATTGGCAAAAAATAATTCCCTGAATTTCAAAATTGCAGAAAACTCGTTTTTTGATTCTTTAAAAGAAATTGGAAGCGAACTGCTGAAAGAATTTGCCAACCTTTCAGCTTGAGAAGTATTGCTAAAACTATTTATGGAAACTGTTACGTCATTCTTTTCCTTTTCATTTATTGATTTATTTGTGAAACCTGAACTTCGGGAAATATCGCCAACAATGCTTATTGCAGCAAAATAAAGCACGATTAACAAGGTAATACCTAAGATTATATCCAGTTTTTTCACAGCGCTAATATAGAATGAAATTCTATTCAATCTTCAAAATATTTTATCATTATTTTGTAAAAACATTAAACAAAAATAAAAAACATTTAATTTTCATTATATTTAACAAAAACACCTAATATGTTAATTTTTCAAATTAATTTAATTATTTTTTGAATTATATCCTATGTTTTATTAGTTTATTTAAACAATCAATAAAAATTATTTAAAGTGCTACAAATATGCTGATTAAGCTAATTAAATCAAATAACAAAAAACGAATCAAATACTTTAATAACTAAACTAAGTTCAATTACTGCAAAACTCGGTTTGTTTAGTATTTGTTTAAAAAAATTTGAATCTCAAAGCATCTGTTTATATAGTATAAAATGATATAAATCATTAAAAATTATAACTTTAGCATTTAAATTTGTGTAAACCTCATGTTAAAAACAGATCATTAAT
>JAWOHJ010000317.1:0-12972 GCA_046485225.1 Lutibacter sp.
CTGTAAATTGTAAATTTTGCCATCCTTCAACATTGTTGTATACTGCCAACCGCGGAAAAAATTGTGCAATTACATATAAATTATTACCGTCGGGAAAAGGTTCGTAACCCGATCGGCCTCGATCAGCGATATAATCGTTGACATTGTACCACCATTTTATTCTAAAGATATATTTTTCACCCGAAGCCAAAGGTTTTGGTAAATTGATGCGCATCATTGTTTTATTAATCAGGTAGCTCACCTCTTTTCCGTTGACGTCTTTTATAAATTCAATATTAAAACCTCCTTGAAAAGGTTTTCCCATAAAGGTTTTTGTAAATTTTGAAGGTGAATACATCACATCTGGTCCGCCACCGCTAATTTCAGGTGTATTAGAATCCGGAGCTCGCATATTTTGGTCTAACTGCACCCATAAATATTCTAAGTTATCCTTTGAATTGTTATGATAAGTGATGGTTTCATCGCCAAATAGTTTATTGTTCTCTTCATCCAAAACAATGTTCATTTTATAATCAACTTGCTGCTGCGTATATTCGTGTCCGGGTGCCCCGGAAGCTCTATGTTCATTGTTTGGTGTAGGCAATTCTTCATGCAATTGCTTAAATTTGCTTTCGTTATAATGCGCTTTTTTAGTCGTTGTTTTTTGCTCAACTTCTTGGGCGAAAAAGGAGGTGGAGAAAACAGTCAACAGCACTGCAACTAATAATTTTTTCATTTTAAAGGTTTGGTTTTTATAGTTGGCACAATTTAATTATTTTTTATGATACAATGTAATTACCGTTAAAATTTCAATAAACTTTTATAGTTTGATTTGTTGAGATAAAAAGTTTTATTGAAATCTTTCACTTTTATTTTTACGATATTTTTTTGGTCGTGAAATTCATTTATTAATATATTGTTGGTGATTTCAATAGATTTGAATTCCTTGATATTTGATATTTCGACGTAAAACCTCACGATATCACCGTCATATTCTTTTCCAATATATTTGTAGGATTCATTTTTACTGTTAATGGAGATCAATAAATGCTCATTCAGGTATTCTTTATAATAGTCATCAACATTTACAATTTCTGTTTTACTGGCCAAATTTAATTGTTTTCCGCTGTTTTTATTGAGTGCAAACTCAAGATCATCTATAAAAACACCCAAAATTATTTGGACCGATTGCTTTTCTTTAAGATATTCAATTTCACATAAACTCACATAATATTTGTGCATTGTAAAAGCAAACAAAGGAAGGACCAATAAAATGATAATAATTTTTTTTAATTGCATAAAGGGTTAAATATGACGGCTAATAAACAAAAATTATTCCAAAAAAGCGTGATTTTGGTTACATAAACGTATTAATTTTTGATGGAATGGTAATTTTTACTTTGTTTTATTATAAAATTTTTGATCAAAAATTCATCACTTTTCTAAAAGTTACTTAATCCATTATCTTCACAATAATCTAAAAACAAATAAATTTCTTCTTCTTTGATGTTTAGATGAACTGTAAAAAAATCTAAACCTTCATTTTTAAAAATATTTTCAAGAAATATTTGTTTTTGTTTTTTAATATCCTTCTCTTCATCTTTCCTTGCTTTTCTTTTTTGAAATATCAAATTGGTCAGTAATTTAGAAATTTCAACAAAATCAACTCCAGAATTACCATACGTTGGATCTGTAAATTTTCTGGAATTCGGTGCTTTCTTTAAGGTAATGTTATCATTATCTAAAATAGTTCCTTTTGGTACAGAAACTTTCCCTAAGTTTAGTCGCATTTTTTGTCCAATTTCAACTTCATCTAACTCATTTATACCCTGCTCAAGATAAACGATAAGAGTTTTACTTTCAATATGATTTTTTGAAATTTTAATAATACGTCGCCTGTAAACTATTGAAGAAAACAGAATAGAGTCTCCAATGGATGCGTAGATTGTATAATTACCGTATTTATCACTTGACGTTCCTAAATTTGACGTTAAATTTATGACGTTAATGTCTTGTAAAACTATTGAGTCACTTTTAACAGTACCTTTCAGTTTAACTATTTTTTTTTTGCGCTAATGAATTCGAATAAACAAATACTAAAATAGCTATAGTTACAAAAATATTTTTACTCTTTAATTTCATGATATCTTTTACTTTCTTCCCGAAGAATTTGAATTACCTCCAATAAATTGTTTTTGTAATATTCTGTTATAATATTTCGGTCTTCGCAGTAGGCCAAAAAGTGGTCTATTTTTTCTTCAGGAATAAGCAATTTGTCGGTGAAATAGGCCAACCCAAACTGTTTTATTATTTTTGAAGGGAATAGTTTTTTTCTTGAAATTTCACGTTTTAATCTCTGTTCCGCTTCATATCGGGCATCTGGAATTGGTACACCACCTACTGCAGGAGGAAAAGCACCAACATAAGGCGCTTTTTTTGAGCCACGTAAATCGGGCGGCAAAGCTTTTTCTAAATCACCCGGCTTTAAAAAAAAAGAATGTTTTCTAACAGTGTCATTTGGCACTTTTTTAATGTCGTAATTCAAATTTCCGGTTAAACCCTCTATAAAAACTTCATTCAGTTCATTAACCGATGGAATTAATTCAACCACAATTTTTTTGTATTTCAGGAAGTTTCCGGTTATGGTGACTTCTTTTCTTTCATATTCAATAGAGGAAAAAAGCAAGATATCATTTAAAGAAACTAACATTTCAAATTCCCCGCTATCATTGCTAACGGTTCCCAATTTGGTATTTTGATTAACGATATGGACATTGCCAACAGCATTGTTGGGGCTGATTATTTTTCCTGAAATGAGTGCGTATTTCTCTTGTGAAAAGCCCTTCATAGCAAAAAAAACGAGCAAAAAAAAGCAGGTTAGTTTTCTTTTCATCATAACAAAGAACGTTCATGATTGCGTATGAAAATAGTACGAAATTATAATCTTTTGTTAAGATTGAAAATGAGTATATTTGATGAAACTTTGTTGAAATGAAAAAAATATTGATTGCGAGCACATCAACGGTTCACGGAAAAGGATATCTTGAATATATTTTACCTGAATTGGCCGAATTTTTTAAAGGCGTAAATGAAATTTTGTTTATTCCTTATGCACGTCCTAGTGGAATTACACACGAGGCTTATACCGAAGCGGCAAAAAAAGGCTTTGAAAAAATTAACATTCGCATCAAAGGAATACACGAATTTAGCAATGCAATTGATGCCGTAAATCAGGCAAAAGGTATTTTTACAGGAGGTGGAAACACATTTTTGCTGGTGAAGCAATTGTATGATATGAAGTTGATATCAACCATTAAAAATGTGGTTGAAAACGGAACACCTTATTTTGGAACCAGTGCAGGGAGCGTTATTGGTGGTTTAACCATGCAAAACACCAATGATATGCCTATTATTTATCCGCCAAGTTTTGATACGTTTGGGTTTATTAATTTCAATTTAAATTGCCATTATTTGGATCCCGATCCAAATTCAACACATATGGGCGAGACTCGGGAAACCCGTATCAATGAATACCATACTTTAAATAAAACGGCTGTTTTGGGACTTAGGGAAGGAAGCTGGCTATATATAAAAGAAGGTAAAATAACCTTAAAAGGACCTTTAAATGCGCGTTTGTTTCAGCAAAATAAGCAGGCAATTGAATTGCCGCCAGAAACCGATTTAAGTTTTTTAACATAAGGCGCTGTAAATAAATAACTGATACATTTTATCTCGTTCTTTTGCACTTTTTCTGTGTTGTAAAATCGTTAAATAGCTGAGGCTATTCCCCTCATTTACGCCTAGAAATAGCACAAAATTACTTCGCTAATTCTGCACCATTTATTTTTTTACAGAGCCTAAACTTAGCGCTGTTGCAACAAGTTGTGCATCGGGTGATTTTTTTACTTCTTCAGAAAGAAGTTTAAAGGCATTGCTTATTCTGAGCGTGTCAACAGTTGACGATTTCAATTGGTCGCTTAAAACCATCGCTGCAACATAAGAATTGCTGTTATTTTTTATGAAATCATAGCTGAAATTGGTGAATTCCAATTCAATTTTTTTTAATTCATTTCCTACTTCATCCAATTTTTTAACATCATTCTCAAGACGTGCTTTTTGGAATTTAGGAAATAAATAATCTATTTTTTTAAAGATTTTTTTTGAAGCCAATTTGTATTCAAACAATTTGGTGTTTAATTCTGATCCTTTAATAATTGGTTCATCAATATGATCAGGGTCAATAGAAATTTCAAAATTGGTGTTTTCAACAATTAAAATGGCTGCTGCCGATGAATTTTCAAAAGATAAAAGAAAACGTTCCGGGTAGTCAACAATTCCCTGGAAAATAAAGTTGTTGTTTTCAATTTTAGCTGAATCAACAGGCTGAATGTCATTTTCAATAATTTTACTCAAATAAACCTTATCTGATAAAGAAGATTTCAATGTTCCTTTCAGTACAAATCCATTTTTATTAGCATCAGTTTCCTTTTCTAACTGGCTCTTTGGATTATTGCAGCTGAAAATGAAAAGGTAGAATAAACAAACTGTAATTATCTTTTTCAATGCAATTTGCGTTTAAATTAAAGTTTAATAATTTACATATTCAACAATTTCCAAGCCGTAACCAGTCATACCAATTCGTTTTTTAACTGCAGGTGCATTTGATAAAACGCGGAGTTTGCTAATTTCCAAATCGTGCAAAATTTGGGCGCCAATACCAAAATCTTTATCATCGGGTTGAATTTGAGGCACTTTATGCTCGGTATTTTTTTGGGCTTCTTTTAATAAGGACAACCGGTTTATAAGGTCGAAGGATTGATTTTCCTGACTGATAAAAACAGCTGCACCTTTTCCTTCATCATTAATCATTTTAAAGATTTTAGAAAACTTATCGTCGGGTTTGGCGGTAAGTAATCTAAGAATATCATTGTTGATCAAGGAAGAATTTACGCGTACCAATATTGGTTCATCAGCTTCCCAGGCACCTTTGGTCAAGGCAATATGAACTTGGTTGTTTGTAGTTTGTTTGTAGGCTCTCAATTGAAATTCGCCGAAACGGGTTTGTAAGGTGAAATTTTCAATTTTGTAGATCAAAGAATCGTATTTCATACGGTAAGCCACCAAATCTTCAATAGAAATAATCTTTAAATTGAATTTTTTTGCTACTTCCATCAATTGGGGTAAGCGAGCCATTGTTCCGTCTTCATTTAAAATCTCCACCAAGATTCCAGCTGGCTGAAATCCTGCCAAACGCGCCAGATCAATAGACGCTTCTGTATGTCCTGTTCTGCGCAAAACACCGCCTTCTTTCGCTCTTAAAGGAAAAATATGGCCAGGTCTTCCAAAATCCTCTGGTTTTGTTTCTTTTGAAGTGATTGCTTTTATTGTTTTGGCTCTGTCTTGAACTGAAATTCCGGTAGAGCATCCGCTTCCAATTAAATCAATAGAAACCGTGAATTGCGTATTGTGTAAAACGGTATTTTTGTTAACCATAAGCGGCAATCCAAGCTCATCGGCACGTTTTTCAGTTAAAGGTGCACAAATTAAACCTCTACCGTGTTGGGCCATAAAATTAATCATTTCAGGCGTAACACATTCTGCAGCAGCTATAAAATCACCTTCGTTTTCCCGGTCTTGATCGTCAACAACAATAATCATTTTGCCGTTTTTGATATCATCTATTGCTTCTTGTATGGTGTTAAGTTTAATTATGCTTGTTGAAGTTTTCATTATTTAAAAGGAATTTTTTCTGTGAACTTTATGAATATTTTTTGAGCTTTGTCAATCACCGCATCAATTTTAAATATGCCCATTCCTTGTGTTGCCCTTCTGGTAAGCATTAGGCCAAACGGCAACAAAATTAATGTTGAAAGCCAACTTCCCAATACCGCCGAAATGGCACTTTCTTCTGATAAGTTTCTTCCCAGTTGGGAGATAAAAAAGTAGATGACAAAAATGGTGATCGCCATAATCATAGGCAACCCGAATCCTCCTTTTCTTATGATGGATCCTAGTGGTGCACCAATGAAAAACAACACCAAACAAGCTAATGAAAATGAAATTCTATAATAAAATTCAAAATCGTAAAGATTTAAAATCTTTCTCTTGTCTTTAAAATCTTTTATCTGATATTTATTTCTGTCAATGTTTCTGTTGAGCAGTTGAATGGATTCATTGAGTACCGTACTTTTGTTTCTTAGGTTGAAATTATTCAATATTTCCGGCGCCAATTTTTTCTTTAATACAGAATCAGGGTACTTGTATAATTTTTTGGCATATATTGAATTGTAAAAAATATCGGCCCTGTTTTGTGTGTAGGTATCATATTCAATTTTATTTATTTTCGAAATAGAATCCAATTGAACAATACTGAGCATTCCATGATGTTCTTTAACTTTTTCGTCATTAAGCGTATTGTCATCGCTGAATGAAGATATGTCAATATTTATGGTGTAGGTTTTAAATTCTGCTTTGGAAGCCGGCATTTTGGCCCTGTCTTGTGGCATCATCGCCCGGCTTAGATGCTCTTCGTAATAATTACCGTTTTCAAGGGTAAGGGTCATATATTTGCTCCCTTCTTCTGTGGAAATGGTGCCTTTTTCGGCAGTAATTACTTTTATTTTTCCTTTGTTTGCACTTAAATCAGCTATCTGAACATTTTTCAACAGGTTTTCTTCTTCCCCGTATTTTTCATCAAATTTGATGCTAAACCCAGGAATTTCGGTATTAAAAGCTCCCGGAACCAACGCTAAAGCCGGTTTTTTCTTTTTCATGTTCAAATACAAATTTTTCTGTTTCAAGGTTGCCCAAGGATAAATATTGTTTAAAAACACGAAGTTAAGTCCGCTCAACAGAACCACTAAAATTACCAACGGACGAATCACTCTTTTTAATGAAATACCTGCGGATTTGATAGCGGCAAACTCATAATTTTCGGCCAAAGTACCCAATGCCATGATGGAAGACAGTAAAATCCCGATGGGTAGCGCAGTAGGTGTAAGGATAAGTGCTAAATATCCCAAAAATTTTAAAATGAAAAAAATATCGATACCTTTCCCTGCAATTTCATCAAATGCCAGCCACAAGGCCTGCATAACCAAGACAAAAAGAACCACAAAAAATGTGGCTAAAAAAGGTTGTAGAAAGCTTTTTAAAATGTATTTGTCAAATATTTTCAACGCTATTATTTTGGTTCAGAGATGGTGTATTTCTTTTGATTTTTGTATTTTACTCTGTCAAAGATAAAAAGGTTTTCTGATATAGGTTGATTTGTTTTGAAAGATCTTATATTTAAAGTTGTAGTTGTCCCATTTTCACCGGTTTCAATGATATTATAGATGTGCTTTGTATTGGCATCAATACCAACTAAAACGCTTTTAATTTCGGAGTTGCTGTCAATTGGGGTTAATTTCACATATTGTATTTTAACACCTTTTACAGTTTTTAAAGCATCCATTTTAAAAGTATAGCCAGTTTTATAAAAGGAAAACATTTTTGAAGGCGTAATGTTTTCTTCCTTATTTTTGGATGGATTTTGAATAATGACTTCTTCATCTTCGTGAATGATCAAATACACCTTTTTTCCGTCAAAAATTTGTTCAGTTCCCATATAATTTAGGTTGTACAAATTGCCTTTTAAAGTAACTGTGCCTCTTGTTTCCTGATGTACATTCGCTTCTTTATTATCTAAATTATGGTTAAATTCAATGTAGATATTTTTATACCCTTCAATCTTTTTAGCAACTTCATCCAGCAATGCTTTTGCTTTAGCCGATTCCTGGCTAAATGAGGTTAAACTAATGAGTGAAAATGCTATTAAAAATGTTATTTTTTTCATCTTATGATAATGTTCTTATGACAATTATAGGTTTAATTATTTGCTTCGTAGTCCAACAATTTGTTCAGTGCCATTTCATCCGGGATCAAAACTTGTCTTGCTTTGCTTCCTTCAAACGGACCAACAATTCCGGCGGCTTCTAGCTGGTCGATTAATCTTCCGGCTCTGTTGTACCCTAACTTTAGTTTCCTTTGCAATAACGATGCCGAACCTTGTTGTGCATGAACAATAACCAAAGCGGCGTCTCTAAATAAATTGTCTCTTTCACTGATGTCTATGTCAAGGTTAGTGCCAATTTCGTCCCCACTGTATTCGGGCAACATATAAGCGTTGGCGTAGGCGCGTTGTGATCCAATAAATTCTGTAATTTTTTCGACTTCCGGCGTATCAACAAAGGCGCATTGCAATCGTATCAAATTATTTCCATCGGCATAAAGCATATCACCTTTACCAATTAACTGGTCTGCACCCGAACTGTCTAAAATGGTTCTTGAATCTATTTTTGAAGTTACCCTAAATGCCGCTCTTGCAGGAAAATTCGCTTTAATAATACCTGTAATAACGTTAACGGAAGGGCGTTGCGTAGCTACGATTAAATGAATTCCAATGGCACGGGCCAATTGTGCCAAACGCGCAATGGGTGTTTCAATTTCTTTGCCGGCGGTCATAATTAAATCGGCAAATTCATCGATAATTAATACAATATAAGGTAAATATTTATGTCCGTCATTCGGATTTAACTTTCGCAATTTAAATTTAGCGTTGTATTCTTTGATGTTTCGAACCATCGCAAGTTTCAATAAATCATAGCGCATATCCATTTCAATACATAAGGAATTCAGTGTATTGATAACTTTGGTGGTATCGGTTATGATGGCGTCATCGGTATCTGGCAATTTTGCCAGATAATGACGTTCAATTTTATTAAATAAGGTAAGTTCCACTTTTTTAGGATCGACCAGCACAAATTTTACTTCAGCCGGATGTTTTTTGTACAACAACGAAGTTAAAACCGCATTTAAACCAACCGATTTTCCCTGACCTGTAGCACCTGCCATTAATAAATGCGGCATTTTTGCAAGGTCAACCACAAATGTTTCGTTGGAAATTGTTTTGCCAAGTGCAATAGGCAATTCCATTTCTGAATTCTGAAATTTTAAGGAAGAAATTACCGATTTCATAGAAACCATCGTCGGTTTTTTGTTGGGAACTTCAATTCCGATGGTTCCTTTTCCCGGGATTGGCGCAATAATACGGATACCTAACGCAGAAAGTGATAACGCAATGTCATCTTCTAAATTTTTAATTTTTGAAATTCGAATACCGGCTTCCGGCACAATTTCATATAAAGTAACAGTTGGGCCAACCGTTGCTTTGATGCGGTCGATGCCAATTTTATAGTTATTTAAAGTTTCAACAATTCTGTTTTTGTTGGCTTCTAATTCCTCTTGGTCTACCGAGATGCTTTCATTATAATCTCTCAGTAAATTTAAGGTTGGAAATTTGTAATTGCTTAATTCCAAGGTGGGATCAAACTCGCCAAAATCTTTGACCAGTTGGTTTGATAAATTTTCATCCACACGGTTTTCTTCAACAATTTTCTCTACTGCGATTGCAACCTCTGCTTCTGATTTTAACTCTGGAACAAAATCCGAATCATCTTCAAGATCATAATTTTCATCCACATAATTTCCTGGAACTTTTGAGATTGGCGTTAAATGTTCAAGAGACATTTCAAGAGGAGATTTGAATTCTTCTGTCTTTTTTTCTTCAACTTTTATTGTTGTTTTTTCCTGATTTTCTGTAGGATCAACTTCAGTTTGAATTTCATCTATGTTCTTTTTTAAACTGCTTTTAACCAATTCGGGCGTGAGTTTAAATCGGATAACCAGATAGGAAATCAGTAAGAATATCAGTGATAAAAGCAGTCCGGTTTTGCCTAAAAATTGCTGAAGGTAATTGTATAATTCAAAACCTACAACACCGCCAAGAATAGGTTTTTTTGGCAATAAAAAGGCTAAAGTTATTGAAAACCAAAGCATTCCTAATATTCCCCAAACCCAATTTTTTCTGATGCGTTTTAAGCCGCCTTTAAAAAAGATTAATAAGCCGGTAAAAAATAATAATATCGGCAAATAAAAAGCAGCAAGACCAAAGCCACTATAAATTAATGAATGACTTAAACTTGCGCCAATTTTTCCCAATAAATTTTTGACGGTTACCTCTTTGTCTGCAAAATTAGAAAGTTGACTTTGATCATCTGGTCCGTTTACCAAATAAGAACTGAAAGAAGCTGCTAAAAAAAGTGCAAAAAGCATCAAAAACAATCCTAAAATTGTTTGTGTAAGTCGATTTTCAAAAAATGCTTTTATTCCTTGAAAAACAGGCTTTCTTGGTGCTTTAACGGTTGATTTATTAGTTTTTGCCATTCAATTAATTATCTCACAAAAATATAAAATTAATGTGACTATGGTTAAATTACATTATAAATTTGGGTACATAAATAATTAAACCAATAATGATGGCAATTATTGCGGCAAAAAATGCGGCCCCGGCTGAGATATCCTTAATGCGGCCAATTTGTTTGTGAAAGTCAGGATGAATAAAATCAGCCATTTTTTCAATAGCGGTATTTAATGATTCTGCTACCAAAATGAGTCCGATTGCCATAATTTGGAACATCCATTCGGTAGCAGAAAGATGCATTAAAAACCCAATGATTGTCATAATAATGCCAATACCAACTTGGGCGATAATACTGTGTTCAGAAGTAATTAAAATCCAAAAACCTTTAGCCGCGTATTTTATTGCTTTTATTCGGTTAAGAAAAAAATTACGTTCATTGTTCATATTTAAAGCGCTTTTAAAGCAGCTTCGTAATTTGGTTCATCAACAATTTCAGGAACTTGTTCAGTGTAAGTCACAGCGCCTTCCTCGTTTATAATCACAACGGCTCTTGAATGTAAATTTTCCAAAGGACCGTCTGCAATTGTCAATCCATAATTTTTACCAAATTTTCCTTTGGCAAAATCGGACAAAGTCATCACATTTTCTAACCCTTCAGCACCACAAAAACGTGCTTGCGCAAAAGGTAAATCGCGTGAAATACAAAGTACTTTTGTATTTTCAAGTTCGCTTGCTTCTTTGTTAAATCTTCTTACGGAAGCCGCGCAAGTGCCAGTATCTAAGCTTGGGAAAATATTTAAAATTAATTTTGAGCCTTTAAAATCACCCAATTTTACTTTTGACAAATCGTTTTTTATCAAGGTAAATTTTGGTGCTTTTTTGCCAACTTTTGGTAATTTTCCAATGGTGTTTATTGGGTTTCCTTTTAATGTTATTTTAGTCATAATTCTTGTTTTTAATTTAAGAACTCAAAGTTAGGTTAAAAAGTTGAAAGATTAAAGTTCGTGTAAATATTAAAAAGTTAAATATTCAATATTAAAAGTTGTAAAAAATATCCAAAATTATAATCCCGATAGCTAGCGGGACGTAATTCAATTTGCATTAGCGATTGCAGTGGTATCCTTTTTTGAAGTGCAATGGAAAAAAAGATTTAGCGGAAAGCGCGACCCGCCAGCTGGCGGGAATGCCCAAATTATTAAAGTGTAAAAGATAAAATTCGAAATTCAAAATTCGTAATTCCAAAATCGAATATTATTGCTAATTAATTTCTTTATCTTCGCGCGGTAAAAATTGACTGAATTGAAACTTAAAAATTACACCTCGGAGTTTACTAAAAACCTAAAATTGGCCACGCCAATTATGATGGGTTCTTTGGGGCATTTGCTGGTTGGGCTGATTGATGATATTATGGTGGGAAGGTTGGGACCGGTTGAACTGGCAGCGACTTCGCTTGGGAACAGTTTGGTTTTTATTGCACTTTCTATTGGCCTTGGTTTTTCATTTGCCATAACGCCATTAATTGCCGAATCGGACGGAGAGGGCAATGCGGAAAAAGGGCGGGGAATTTTTCAGCATGGATTGATTTTATCAACCATTTTGGGAATTGTGATGGTGGTGATGTTGTTTTTATTAAAGCCGATATTATATCATTTGGATCAGCCAGAAGAAGTAGTGGTACTGGCGATTCCGTATTATGAAATTGTGGCACTTTCTATGCTTCCGTTGATGATTTTTCAGGGATTTAAGCAGTTTGCCGACGGTTTGTCTGAAACAAAATACGCGATGTACGCCACCATTATTACCAATATTGTTAACGTGGTTTTAAACTTTGCGTTGATTTATGGTTTTTGGATTTTTCCGAGACTGGAATTGGTTGGTGCCGCTTTGGGAACGCTCATTTCAAGAATTGTGATGGTGGTATTTTTATATATGGTTTTAAAGAAAAAGAAAAAATTTGCGGCTTATATGAATCGATTGAAATTTGGGGAACTTAAAAGCAGCATATTTTTAAAAATTACAAAATTGGGTTTGCCAACCGCATTGCAAATGCTTTTTGAAGTAGGGTTGTTTACCGCATCTGTTTTATTGGCAGGAACTTTGGGCGCATTTCCGCAGGCAGCAAATCAAATTGCCATAAAAATGGCTTCCACCACATTTATGATTGCAGTTGGAATTGGTGCGGCGGCGACCATTAGAGTCGGCAATCAAAAAGGATTGGGAAATTATTTGGAATTGCGGCGTGTCGCATTTTCTAACTTTCTGTTGATTTTGATTATCATGTCTATATTTACTGTTGGATTCATTGTTTTAAAGGATATTTTACCTTGGATGTTTACCGATAATTTGGAAGTGATTGGCATCGCATCAAGTTTGTTGGTGATTGCGGGAATCTTTCAATTGTCGGACGGATTGCAAGCGGTGATTTTAGGCGCTTTGCGCGGATTGCAAGATGTAAATGTTCCATCTATAATAACTTTTGTTGCCTATTGGATTATTGGATTTCCGGTGTGTATTTATTTTGGCAGCATCGCAGATTTGGGTACCTTTGGCATATGGATTGGCTTATTGACCGCTTTAACAAGTTCGGCAATTATGCTGTTTTTAAGATTTAACTATTTGTCTAAAAAATTAATACGAGAAAAATATGAACTTACCTAAATTTTTATTGGGAGACAATACCGATTATTCGGACGCTATTTTTGTGGTGCATACCGAGTTTCCTAGATTTGTGATCAATTTGGTTGATGATG
>JAWOHJ010000107.1:0-3763 GCA_046485225.1 Lutibacter sp.
CGGGAGAAATTGAATCCATGCAAGTGTTAAAAGATGCATCGTCTGCTGCTATTTATGGGGTAAGAGGTGCAAATGGGGTAATTATTATTACCACCAAAAAAGGAAAAGCCGGAAGAATTGACCTTAGGTATAAAACGGTAGTTGGTTTTCAAAACGTTCCGAAAACGATTTCTCTAACAGACAGGGTTGGTTATCAAAACATCACAAGTGCAGCAGAGATCAACAGAGGTTTAACAGTTGTTCCCGGAAATGATCCTACAAGTCCACTTTTTATTGATGATGTAGATACAGATTGGCAAGATGCCGCGTATCAAACTGGTGTTGTCCAAAATCATGCGCTTACATTTTCAGGTGGTGCAGAAAATTTGAACTACAGCATGAATATTGATTATTTTGAAAATACAAGTTATGTTAAAACACCTCAAAAATATGAGCGTTTATCAACAACTTTAAATTTAAACGGAACCAAAGGCAAGTTTAAATATGGTGCGAAAATTGGGTATACAAAATCTGACAAAGAAAATTTCAATGAATACCTTGCAGGAACATCTTCAGTAATTCAGTTGCTTCAAGCAATACCAACAATGCCGGTTTATGATGAGAATAGACTGGGTGGTTATGGTGGTGCAGACAACTTAACACAACGCGCAATCACTTTAAACGTTATTGGTTTTAACAATTTAATTGATAACAGCAACGAACGCAACAGGTTTATCGGAAATGTTTGGGGAGAACTTGAAATTATTAAAGGGTTGAAATATACCATTAGAGCAAGCGCTGACCAATTAGACTGGCAAACCAAATTCTTCAATCCACCAAGTGATTTAGGTTGGTATTACATCACTACCAATGAAGAATCAGCACTTGACCTTACCAGCGGAAACGAGACTAGAACCATTATTGACAATTTACTTAACTATTCTTTTGATGTTGATAAACATAAATTTGATGTATTGTTAGGTTGGGTTCAAGAAAGATTTGACCATAAAAACCATATTTCAAGAGGCGTAGGATTTGAACCGGGAGAAATTAGCCATATAGAATATGCCGATGATATTTCAGCAAGAGAATATGAAAGTACCATTACGTCTCTTTCTTATATCAGCAGATTAAACTATGCTTATGATGATCGTTATTTATTAACGGCGAATTTCAGACGTGACAGATCTTCTTTATTCCCTACTGAAAATAATACAGGTGATTATTTCTCTGTATCTGGCGCCTGGAAAGTTAATAATGAGAGTTTTATTACACTTCCGGAATATTTGAATACTTTGAAAATACGAGGAGGTTATGGTCAATTAGGGAACAATACAATCGCAAATTACGGATACACAGGTACTGTTAACGGTTTTGCCAGTTATGTATTTGGAAACACATTGGCACCTGGAACAACTGCAGTTACTTTAAAAGACCCTAATATCAAATGGGAGGACACAGAAACCATTAATGCCGCTGTAGAATTTGGATTTTTTGACAATAAGTTAGAGTTTACGACAGAGTATTTTCAAAAAAAATCTACAAATCTTTTAGCTGATGTGCCGCTTCCTTTTTCAACAGGTTCTTTCCCTGCAAGTATAACAACCAATGCTGCATCAGTAAAAAATAACGGTCTTGAATTTACTGTTTCTTTCAACAATGAATACAAAGACTTTAAATACAATGTTTCGGCTAATTTAGGGACACTTAAAAATGAAGTGTTGCAAATAGGTTTAGACGGAAATCCAATTTATGGTGCCGGTTCTAAAACTGAAGTTGGAAGATCTATCGGTGAAATTTATGTTTTTGAAGTTGAAGGTATTTTCCAAAACCAAGCTGAAATTGATGCACACGCTTTCCAATCTTCTGCAGCTCCTTAAGATATTAAATACAGAGATTTAAATGATGACGGACTTATTACCGATGATGACAGAAGCTTCCAAGGTGTAGCAATCCCTAAATACAGCTACGGATTAAACTTTAGCAGTTCTTACAAAAATTGGGATTTCTCATTTTTCTGGCAAGGAAGCGGAGGTAACAAAGTGCTTAACGGAACTTACCAAAACTTAATGTTAGGAGATTATGCAAATCACCATACAGATATGTTAGATTACTGGACACCTCAAAATACGGACACAAACATTCCTAGACCGATAATTGGTGACCCTAATGGAAATAACAGATTGTCAAGCCGTTTTATTGAAAATGGAGATTTTATAAAACTTCAAAACATTGAACTTGGCTTTAACGTTCCTTTGAAAGACAATAACATTGTACAAAGAGCAAGAGTTTATGCCTCTGGACAAAATGTGTTAACAATTAGTAAATACAAAGGATATGATCCGGATTTTAACAACGGCGGGTTATTTGCCAGAGGATTTGATTATGGTTCTTTCCCAAATCCAAGAGGATTTATGTTTGGAGTAGAGGTTGATTTTTAATCAAACGATAAATAAATTTAAAAAATAAAAAAAATGAAATACAATAAATTATATTATCTACTTGTTTTTCTTTCAATTGGACTTGTAACTTCAAGTTGTGTGAAAGAGGCAGATTTACTTCAAGTTGATCCAAACGTAGAAACTGAAGGGTCGTTTTGGAAAACCGATGAGGATGCGCTTAAAGGTGTAAATGCAGCGTATGGAAGCTTATTAACCGACGGCACCTATATGAGAAGCACTCCATTATTATTAGACCTTAAAGGCGATGACGCAAGAAGCCAAAGTCCGTGGGGTTCTATGTTTAATGTTGGTAGATTTAATTCTAGTGCATCAGATCCAGCTATTTATGGATGGGCTTATGAAACCTATTATCAAGGTATCAATCGTGCAAATCAGGTTTTGGACAATGTGCCTAACATAGAAATGGACGATGCATTGAAAAATCGAATTCTTGGACAAGCTTATTTTTTAAGAGGATTGTATTTATTTCATGCAGTAAATTTGTTCAACAGTGTTCCGTTGCCATTAAGCAATAATGAAATATACCATCCTCAAAAATCAAATGAAGAAGGTTGGGCACAGGTTATTTCCGATTTTAAAACAGCATCAGATTTACTTCCTGTAAATTATACCAGTGTGTCTGGCCTGGATGCCGGTCAATTGGGCAGAGCAACAAAAGGTGCCGCTTTGGCTTATTTAGGAAAAGCGTATTTATTTACCAAAGATTTTCCAAATGCCAGAGACAATTTCAAAAAAGTGATTGACTTGAATGTATATTCCTTAGTTTCTGATTATCGAGATAATTTTACAGATGTTAATGAAAATAATGCTGAATCAGTATTTGAAGTGCAGTTTAGCAGAAGTGCCGGTGGTGTAGATTTAGGTTGGGGCGGTGCGCCTGCCTCAGGATGGGGTAAAACATCAGCAAGAGCAATTACATACGGACCAAGAGGTTTTGGGTGGACAGATGTTCAGCCAACCCGATCTTTGTTTAATGATTTTCAGATTGAAAAAACAGTTGACAATCAGGTAGACCCTCGTTTAGACGCCACTATGTTTTACAACAAACCGGGAGGTATGATGTTGTATGGTCAAAACTTTGCTACTTTTTATGGAGGCAATTCAGGGGATTTAAATGATTTATTTTGTAGAAAATACCAAAATTCAGATGGTGGACAACCTGATGAATTTGACTGGAGATCTGGAATTAACGAGCGTATTATGCGTTATGCCGATGTATTGTTAATGTACGCAGAAACTTTAAATGAAACAGGAGGAACTGCATTGGCCTACCAATATATTCAAGAAGTACGTAACCGTGTAAACTTACCCAATTTGGCAAC
>JAWOHJ010000111.1:0-34501 GCA_046485225.1 Lutibacter sp.
TGATGAATCATTATTATACCCAACATATTTTGAGAATGCCAGTTGAACAATGGCCAAAATCCATCAACCTGCTTTTTCAACATCTTAACCCGAATATTTATATTTTTATGCAAGGCCACAGTGAATTTGGAATGACTGGTAACGCATCGCTAAAAAATTGGGATGTCACTGCACAATTAAAAAATATCAAAGTGCCAACTTTGGTTATTGGTGCAAAATATGACACGATGGATCCAAAACATATGGAATGGATGTCTAAAGAAGTGCAACAAGGTCGGTTTTTATTTTGTGCCAACGGAAGTCATTGTTCGCAATACGATGACCAAAAAACGTATTTCACAGGCTTGATAAAATTTATAAAAGATGTGAATGAAGGAAAATTTTAATTGAATTAATACTAACTAAGTTTGGGCTATTATGTTTTTGTTGATAGCAATTGCGCAAGGAAGTGGAGAGCAGTTTATTTATTTTCAATTTTAAGAAGTTTTTTTTTTGAGAAATAAATTAAATGGCTACCAAAATAGAATTACTATGATAAAACTCTTTAGAAACCTGCCTGTCCGGCAGGCAGGCAGGCAGGCATCTGTAAAAACTAGTTTCAAAAAATCCTTCTGTCAACCGAACCAGCATTTACCTAAAATAAGCCATTTGTGAAATACTTTTATTTCTTAATTAACTGCTGCTGAACTGTTTGTTAATAGCAGTCCTATTTGAAATCAAATAAAATCATGGATAATATTTTGTTGTCAGTTTTAATTTTTGTAATTTTAAAACGACCACTATAACCAAAATAAGAAAATTTCTATTCCTATTTTGGTATGAACTAGAAACCTAATAGATTAAAATCATTTTTCTCATTATTGATTGGGTTTTATGCAATATTATATAGGTATTGACAAGAACCTCAAATTAACTTAACTCAAATTATATATGAATCCATTATTATTTATTTTATTACTGTTAGGACTTTTTTTACTGAGTGGAATACGCATTATTTTTGAATACAAAAGGGCCTTAAAATTTAGGTTTGGAAAATTCGTTAAAACATTGGAACCTGGTTTTAGATGGATCATTCCATTTGTTGAAACCATTCAGATTGTGGATATTAGAGTGATCACAATCAATATCATATCACAAGAAGTAATGACTTCAGACAATGTGCCTTGCAGTATCGATGGCGTTGTATTTTATAAAGTCAATAATCCCGAGAAAGCTGTTTTGGAAGTGGAGGAGTTTAAATTTGCCATCTCGCAATTGGCTCAGGCTGCCTTAAGAGATGTTTGTGGAAAAGTGGAATTGGACACCATTTTATCAAATCGCGAAGAAATGGGTAAAAATATCAAAACAATTGTTGAAAAGGAAACAAAGGTTTGGGGTATTGAAATTATTGATGTTAAAATTAAAGATATCCAATTGCCTGAAAATATGCGACGAATGATGGCCAATCAGGCCGAAGCGGAACGTTCCAGAAGAGCAAGAATTATTTTGGCGCTTGCAGAAGAACAAGCTGCCGGTAAATTGCTTGAAGCTGGAAAATTGATAGATCAATCTCCGTCCGCTATTAAATTAAGGCTCTATCAAACCTTGGCAAATATAGCCGCAGAAAAAAATTCAACCATTCTTTTCCCATTTCCGGAAGAAGCATTGCCAAGACCAGTAAAAAAGGCAAAGAAGAAAAAAAATAAGAAGATAAATTAATTTTTGTTTAGCGATTTTACTAATTCCCCTTTTATTGAAAAATTTCAAACCAAACGAATAGTTTTTTTGTTAAAAATTTGAGTAATTTTGCCGTTATGGTAAAAGAAATTCAGCTTCGAATTCCTATTCAAGAAGAAAAGCTTGAAGGTATTTTAAAGAAAAAGGCAGCACGTTTTCTAAACATTGCTGAAAAGGACATCAATGCTGTAAAAGTATTGCGAAAATCTATTGATGCCCGAAAGTCTGAAATTTTTTTTAATTATAAAGTTGCCGTTTATATTCACGAGCAATTGCCTGAATCTTCAGAATATTCCTTCGAATTTAAGGATGTTTCTTCTGCCAAAGAAATCCATATCATCGGTTTTGGACCGGCAGGAATGTTTGCCGCCTTGCGTTGCATTGAATTGGGTTACAAACCTGTTGTGTTGGAACGCGGAAAAAAAGTAAAGGAAAGAAGGCGTGATTTAAGGGCAATCAACCAGTTTCATATTGTTGATGACGATTCCAATTACTGTTTTGGCGAAGGTGGGGCAGGAACGTATTCTGATGGAAAATTATATACCAGAAGCCTAAAACGAGGCGATGTTCGTCGCGTATTCGAAAATTTTGTTTTTCACGGCGCCACAGAAGAAATTTTGGTTGATGCGCATCCGCATATTGGCACCAATAAATTGCCAAAAATTGTAGAAAATATCAGGGAAACCGTGTTGAAATACGGCGGAGAAATTCATTTTGAAAGCAGGGTGATAGATTTTATCATCAAAAACAATAAAATTCAGGCCATAAAATTACAAAATGATACTGAAATGCCTGTTGAAGCGATAATTTTAGCGACCGGACATTCAGCGCGTGACATTTATTATTTATTGCACAGAAAAAATATTTCCTTAAAAGCCAAGTCTTTTGCTATGGGCGTTCGGGTTGAACATCCTCAGCAAATTATAGATTCTATTCAATACCATTGCGAAGGTGAAAGAAATGAATTTTTGCCACCCGCGGCTTATAGCCTTGTGCATCAGGTAAATGAGAGAGGTGTTTATTCTTTTTGTATGTGTCCGGGCGGATTTATTGTGCCGGCCGCAACGGCAAATGGGGAAGTTGTGGTGAACGGCATGTCACCTTCAAGACGGAACAGTAAATTTGCCAATTCCGGAATTGTGGTGGAAATAAATGCGGATAAAGATTTGTACAAATACGAGCAATTTGGCGTTTTGAAAGGATTGGAATTTCAAAAAGATTTGGAAAAATTGGCTTTCTTGGCAGGCGGAAGAACACAGACTGCCCCGGCACAAAGGCTTACTGATTTTGTGGAAGGTAAATTATCTTCAAGTTTGAATGTAACTTCTTATCAGCCCGGATTAAAATCGGCGCCGTTGCATTCCTTATTGCCAAAATTAATAGGAGGAAGGCTGAGAACAGGATTTATGGAATTCGGAAAAAAAATGAAAGGTTTTTATACCGAAGAAGCAAATGTGGTTGGGGTTGAATCCCGAACTTCTTCACCGGTAAATATTCCTCGAAAAGAAAATTTAGAGCACCCGGAAATTGCCGGACTTTTTCCTTGCGGAGAGGGCGGAGGTTATGCCGGCGGTATTGTTTCTGCTGCTATGGATGGCGAGCGTTGTGCCGAAGCGGCCATAAAAATGCTGCAATAAAATTACTTCAGTTCTCCAAAAATTTCGTTGAGCACATTTCTTCTGTAATCAAAAATTTCATTCAGTTTATTTCTGATAATCAGCGTGTTTGCGATAGAACCCAAAAACCCCATTGGCGGCTGATACGTTACAATATCGGTCATTAGAACACCACCTTCAACGGGTTCAATATGATGCTGGTGGTGCCATATTTTGTAAGGACCAACGCGTTGTTCATCGATAAAAAATCGCTTTTCATTAACCTGGGTGATTTCTGTGAGCCAGTTCATTTTAATTCCCAAAAGCGGACTTACTTTATAGCAAATAATCATTCCGGCATACATTTTTTGCGGCAAATCACCCGAAGTAATGTCGAAACCCATATAATCTGGCGTAATTTTCTTTAAATTGGCAGGAGACGAAATGAAATTCCAAACATCATCAATGTTTCCCTGTATTTTTTGCGTTTGTTTAAATTGGTAAAATCCCATAGTTTATTCCGTTAATTTATTGAGCATTCCTTTAAAAATAAGTCCGTGAAACGGCAAAACCGAATACCAGTAAATTCTACCCCAAAGTCCTAACGGCCTAAATGTTGCTGTTTGATAAAGGATATTATTTTCTATTTTAAACTCTAGCCAAGCTTCGCCGGGAAGTTTCATTTCAGCATAAAGCAACAATCTTTTTTCCTTTTTATCGGCATATAATACCCGCCAAAAGTCGAGTGCATCGCCAACAGAAAGTTTGGTCTGGCTTTTTCTTCCTCTTCTTAAACCAATTCCTCCGGAAAGTTTGTCCATAAATCCGCGCATTGCCCATAAAAAATTACCGTAATACCAGCCATTTTCTCCACCAATCGCCCAAATTTTATCAACCGTTTCCTTTTCGTTTCTAACTGCTTTTTCACGCTTGTCCTGAAAACAACCGAAAGTAGGCACTTCAATTAAATTGGAAATTCCTTTGGAAAGTACATTACTCGATTGCGCATCAATCCAGCTTGAAATCACATCTTGCTGGTCAATTTTGTCAAAAGCAAGCTTGACAGCTTCTTTATAAGATATTAATTTTATGTTAAGACGTTCTGCCAAGTCATTTTCTTTGCAAATCACTTCAACTTTCATACTGTCTACCAAATTTATGGCCAGTTTGTAGGAAGTTGATGTCACGAAATATAGCCAATATGAAGACAGTTTTGGCGTCATAATAGGCAACGTAAATATTTTACGTTTCAGATTACGAACTTCGGCAAAAGTCAACAACATTTCCTTGTAGGTGAAAATTTCCGGACCGCCAATATCAAAACTCTTATTATAAGTATATTCGTTTAACATGACGCCTTTCAAAAATTCCAGTACATTTCTTATGGCGATGGGTTGCGATTTTGTATTTAGCCATTTCGGCGTAATCATAATGGGCAGTTTTTCGACCAAATCGCGCATAATTTCGAAAGAAGCACTTCCTGAACCCACAATAATTCCAGCTCGCAAGGTGGTTAAATTATAAGTTCCCGATCCAAGGATATCTTCTACATTTTTTCTGGAACTTAAATGTTTCGACAATTCGGCTTCATTTACAATCCCGCTTAAGTAAATTACCTGTTTTACATTTGTTTTTTGAATGCTGTTTCTGAAATTATTGGCAGAAATTTCTTCCAAAGTATCAAAATCATCGGTGCTTACCGACATTGAATGTATTAAATAATACGCTACATCAATATCTTTAGGAATGATGTCTAACGATTTCTCATCTAAAAAATCGACCTGAATAATTTTTATATTTTCACCATCGAAGTTGCTTAAGTCCGTTCGCCTCTTATCGCGTACGCAACAAATAACTTCATGACCTTCTTTTAGCAGAATCGGTAATAACCTTTTTCCTATGTAACCTGTGGTTCCGGTAAGTAATATTTTCATAATTTAAATTTACAAAGAAATTAACTCATTTCTGTCACATAATTTTGAGATATTTACTTCTTAATAATTTATTTACTATTTTTATAATAGTAAATAAAATTTTCTGCAAATATATAATAATTTTGTTTAATAATAATAACGTATAATTAAACATTGTATATTTTTGAATAAATTTTAAAACAGTTTATTTTGATATTAATTCATAAAAAGTTAAAACCATCGATTTAAATAATGGGCTATTTAGAGATTTATTTTTCCGGATTATTGATTATTGTAATGGCGATGACATTGCTTTGGCTGGTGAGCGTATTTTTGAAAAACGCAAGCATTGTCGATCCTTTCTGGGGATTGGGTTTTGTAATTGTCGGCGTCTTCTATTTCTATAAAACAGACGGACTTGAACTAAGAAAATTAATTGTTTTATCATTATTGACAATTTGGGGTTTGCGGCTTTCTATTTATTTGGGCCTACGTAATTTGGGAAAAGGAGAGGATTTTCGTTATCAGCAATTTAGAAAGGATTTTGGCGAAAAACGGTATTGGTGGATTAGCCTTTTCCAGGTTTTTTTACTTCAAGGCGTTTTATTGTGGTTAATCTCATCACCCTTGTTGGGTGCCCAGTTCTATTCTGTAGGAGGTGATTTAAATTATTTTGATTATACTGCAATCATCATTTGGATCATCGGATTTTCTTTTGAAGCCGGTGGCGATTTTCAATTGGCCAGGTTTAAATCTGATCCAAACAATAAGGGAAAAGTTTTGAATACCGGATTTTGGAAATACACCCGCCATCCAAATTACTTTGGAGATGCTGCTGTTTGGTGGGCGTACGGATCGTTTTCTGTTGCCACAGGAAGTTATTTACCGCTTTTAAGCTCTTTGTTGATGACACTCTTAATTGTGAAAGTTTCCGGTGTTTCATTACTGGAGAAAACCTTGAAAAACACCAAACCACAATACAAAGATTATGTCGAAAAAACATCAGCGTTTATTCCTTGGTTTCCAAAAAAGTAACAGTTAAATGGAAATCACAAAACACATTTGGTTAATGCTGTTTATCGTTTGGGGGCTTCCGCTTACGATGTATCGCAGCAAGTTTCGCAAGATTGTTTATGATACCAACAGCTGGACCATCAATATAAAACCGTTATTTTTTAAGGAAATCAAAGCGCTTTTTGGAAATATCTATCCTGATAACAAGCAATATTTAAAATTCAGGAATTTTTATAGGTTTTACTTGGTCATATACTTATTATTATTTGTTGCGTATACCTTATTTAAAGATCGGAGTTAAATTTTTCTTTAAAAATAAAAATTATTGAACGCATTCCAAACGATGCGAATCTTAATTGCTTTTCCTTTTTCTTCAATTATAAGTTTTATCAATTACATAATAGATAATTAATAGCGGTTGTATTTGTTCTTATTTATTTTTTGTTTAACTTTGTCATACAAAAATTAAACAAAATATTTTGAACAATCAATTTAAAACATCGGTTTACAGAAAAGAGAGCTTTAATGCTGCACACAGGTTGCACAATCCGAATTGGAATGATAAAAAAAATCAAATGATTTTTGGCAAGTGCAACAATCCTAATTTTCACGGACACAACTATGACTTGGAGGTTCGCGTAACCGGATTTTGCGATTTGGAAACTGGTTATGTGATTGATGTAAAAATATTGTCAGATATCATACAACATGCCGTAATTAATAAATTTGACCACAAAAACCTAAACATTGAAGTGGAAGAATTTAAAAATTTAAATCCGACCGCCGAAAATATCGCCTTTGTGATTTATAACCTATTAATAAATAAGCTTCCTAACGATTTAGATCTTAAAATTAGACTTTATGAAACAAGAAAAAATTATGTTGAGTACCCTGCTTGATCTTGAAGAAGACAACCTTTTTGAAGATTTTTCTATCAATGACATCGGTGACAATCACTTGTACACCAATTTAGAAACACCTTTAAAAAGCAATGCTTTTGAAATTTCCGACGACGAGAAAAAAGAAAAAATATCTGTGTTGTTTGCTGAAATAATGGATGTTATGGGAATGGATTTAAATGATGATTCCTTAAAAGGCACGCCGGAAAGAGTTGCAAAAATGTATATTGATGAAATATTTTCGGGTTTAAATCCGAAGAACAAACCTAAAATGTCTTTGTTTGAAAATAAATACCAATACAACCAAATGTTGGTAGAAAAAAACATCACGTTTTACTCAAATTGCGAACATCATTTTGTGCCAATTTTTGGAAAAGCGCATGTGGCTTATATTTCATCAGGAAAGGTAATTGGCTTGTCGAAACTGAACAGAATTGTGCAGTATTATGCTCAAAGACCGCAAGTTCAGGAGCGTTTGACCAATCAAATTGGGAAAGATTTGGAGCATATTTTGAAAACAGAAGATATTGCGGTAATTATTGATGCCAAACATTTATGTGTATGTTCACGAGGTATTAAAGATGATACTTCCACAACAATTACCACGTATTATGGCGGCGCTTTCAAAAATCCGCAAAAAATAGCGGAGCTTCAAAATTATATTAAAAACAGTTAAATCTGATTTGCATTTTGATGCTTTTCAGAAATCAAAACACGAAAAATGAGAAATATAGTTATTGTTGGCGGAAGCAAGGGGATAGGAAATGCCATTTTAATTTCCCAATTGAATCTAAACAACAAAGTTTACAACATCAGCAGGACAGCGCCTGAAGTCAATCATCGAAATTTAACGCATTACAATTGTGATATTTTAAATGATGATCTTCCTGAAATTGAATTGGTTGATACGCTTATTTATTGTCCGGGAAGCATAAATCTAAAACCAATTTCTACTTTATCCATAGATGATTTTAAGGCAGATTTTGAGATTAATGTAATTGGCGCTGTAAAAACCATTAAAAAGTACCTGAAACCCCTCAAAAACGGAAACAATCCGAATATTTTGTTGTTCAGTACTGTAGCTGCAAAATTGGGAATGCCTTATCACGCAAGTGTTGCTGCCTCAAAATCGGCCATTGACGGATTGACAAAATCGCTGGGAGCAGAGCTGGCGCCAACAATTAGGGTAAACGCCATTGCGCCTACAGTTACAGATACCGATTTGGCTTCAAAAATATTGCGAAATGACAATATGAAGGAAGTTATTGCAGAAAAACATCCGCTAAAAAGATATTTAAACACAAGTGATGTGGCTGCTATGGCAGATTTTTTAATTTCGGAGAATTCAAGCACTATTTCCGGACAAATATTTAACTTAGATTGCGGTATTGTAACTTTTAAAATTTAAAAAATGAAAGCCTTAAAAATAATAGCAATCTTTTTAATTTTCACTTCTTTGTTTCAAAGTTGTGCCCAAGAAAAAAAGAATACTATAAAACCTACAAATATGTACGATATCGCTATTAATAGTTTAACTGGAGAAAAAATAGACTTGAATCAGTTTAAAGGAAAGAAAATCCTTTTTGTGAATGTGGCTTCCGAGTGTGGTTTTACGCCACAATATAAAGATTTGCAAAAACTGCACGAAACTTATAAAGATAAATTGGTGGTTATTGGTTTGCCTTGCAACCAATTTGGCGGACAAGAATCTGGAACTACAACACAAATTAAAAGCTTTTGCGAAAAAAATTACGGCGTTGATTTTTTGATGACCGAAAAAATAGATGTTAAAGGAGAAAATCAGCATCCTTTATATGCCTGGCTAACTAAAGAAGTGTTGAACGGTGTAATGGAAAGTTCCGTAAAATGGAATTTCCAGAAATATTTGGTTGATGAAAACGGAGAATTAGTCGATGTTTTTTACAGTATCACAGAGCCATTAAGTGATAAGATTGTTAACTTGGTTAAGTAATTAAATGACTAAAAAAATGAAAATTTTACTGATTATTGGAGCCTCTTTAGGTATTATTTTTATCGTTGGGCAATTTATTTTTATGAAAACAATCAGCGATATTGAAATGTATTCATACAAAGTGATAAAAAAATATGATTTGTTTGAAATCAGGAAATATGATGCCGCTAATTTTTCTTATGTAACCATGAAAACAGATTCTTACCAAAAAAGTTCTGGTAGCGGATTTAATTCTTTGGCCGGATATATTTTTGGAGGAAATGAGAAAAAGGAATCAATTTCGATGACATCGCCCGTTGTGATGAATTTAGAAGAAACAGTTACCATGCAATTTATGATTCCGAAAAAATATAATTTGGATGATTTGCCAAAACCAAACAATCCTGATGTTAAATTCAAGACAGAAAAGGAAAAATTTATGGCCACAATAGCTTTTGGAGGTTGGTCTAGCGATAAAAAAATTGCGGAATATACCGACAAATTAAAAACGCTTTTGAAAGAAAACGGAATTACGCATCTAAATAATTTTAGTTATTTTGGGTACAATCCGCCTTTTCAGCTTATAAATCGCAGAAATGAAATAGCTGTTGAAATAGATATTAAAAGTATTCCCGGACTTAAGATTGATTAAAATCTAGTAAAAAATTCAAACTATATTTTTGCGAAATTCAAGGTTAAAAGATCACCATATTTATACTTAAAATCCAAATATTCTTTGGATTTTTTGTTTGAAATTACTTTTTTGCTGGTTTGCCCAACTTCTTCAAATTCAGGCAATTTAAGTCCGACATCTAAAGTACATTTTGTGTAAAATTCCTTTCTTGTAGGATGCGTATCAGCGCAACCGTTAAAAATTTGATTCCAGGCATTTTTTTCGATGACTTTCTCAATAAGCTGAATGCAATCGTCTTGGTGAATCATATTGACAAAACCTTCCGGATTTGGAATTTTACGTCCGTCTTTAAAAAAGTTACCCGGTTTTCTGTTATAACCAAACAAACCCGCAAAACGAATGATGGTGGTTTCAAAATGGGTTGAATTTTTGAAAAGCATTTCGATGGTTGTTAAAGCAGCTGGGAGCGTTTCGGATTTTTCTGTCACAACTTCTTCAGAATTTCCATAAACCGAAGTGGAACTGATGAAAATAACTTTTTTTATGGCTGATTTTTCAATGTGGCAAATTACATTTTTAAATCCCTCGATATCTTTAGAAGGCAAGGCCACAATTAAAATTTCTGAATCTAAAAATGCGGAGATGTTGTGTGTTAAATAATCAAGACTGATTAAAAAAGGCGTGATTCCCAGTTCCTGAAATTCGCTGAGTTTTGCCTCAGATGTTGTAGAGCCCTTAACAGCAAATCCTTGCTTTAATAAACTGATGGCCAATGGCTTTCCAAGCCAGCCACATCCCAAAATACTGATTTTTTCTTTCAATTTTTTTGTGAATTTTATTTTTTAGCACTTTCCAATTCATTCAAACGCACCATTTTTTTGCGTTCCAAAAATTCCTGGATTCCTTCAAAATGCTCATTGACACGCTTGTTCCCAAATTCGTAGATTTTGCTCACCATTCCGTCTAAAAAATCACGGTCGTGCGACACCAAAATTAAGGTTCCGTCGAAATTCATAAGCGCTTGTTTCAGAATGTCTTTTGTTCGCATATCGAGATGGTTTGTAGGCTCATCCAGAATTAAAAGATTTACGGGTTCAAGCAGCAATTTAATCATCGCCAATCGCGTGCGTTCACCTCCCGAAAGCACTTTAACTTTCTTGTCCCAATCTTCGCTGCCAAACATAAAAGCGCCCAAAAAATCCTTTATTTTGGTCCGGATATCACCTTTGGCCACATTGTCAATGGTTTGAAAAACAGTTGCGGTTTCGTCTAGCAATGACGCTTCATTTTGAGCAAAATAGCCAATCATAGTATTGTGCCCGAGCGTTAGTTTGCCGCCGTGTTCAATTTCGCCCATAATGGCTTTGATGAAAGTGGATTTTCCTTCACCGTTTTTTCCCACAAAAGCCACTTTTTCGCCACGCTGAATAGCAAAAGTTGCGTTATCAAACACCAAATGTTTGTCGTATGTTTTCGAAACACTTTCTGCGGTGACCGGATAAGTTCCGGAGCGGGGAGAAGGTGGAAATCGGAGTTTTAAATGGGAAGTATCTATTTCATCAACTTCAACAATTTCAAGCTTTTCGAGCATTTTTACGCGCGATTGCACCTGTAAAGTTTTTGAATAGGTTCCTTTAAAACGATCGATAAACTCCTGCGTGTCGGCAATTATTTTCTGCTGCTCGTCAAGTTGTTTTTGTTGCTGTTCGCGGCGTTCTTTGCGCAGTTCAAGGTATTTGGAATAATTGACTTTATAATCGTAAATACGTCCCATTGTCACCTCAATGGTTCGGGTGGTGATTTTATCCACAAAAGCCCGGTCGTGAGAAATTACAATCACGGCTTTGCCGCTATTTACCAGGAAATTTTCCAGCCATTGTACGGAATCTATATCGAGGTGGTTTGTTGGCTCATCCAATAAAATTAAATCCGGATTTTGCAGTAATATTTTTGCCAGTTCAATGCGCATGCGCCATCCACCACTAAAATCGGCAGTTGGACGGTTAAAATCGGCACGTTCAAAACCCAATCCCAGCACAATTTTTTCTACTTCCGCATCAAAATTAATTTCGCCATTGCTGTACAATTTTTCACTGAGTGCAGAAACCTGTTCAATAATATTGTAATATTCTTCAGATTCGTAATCGGTGCGAATGGTGAGCTGGTGGTTGAGTTCATCCATTTTTGTTTGCATGGCCAAAATTTCGGAAAATGCCTGAGAAGCTTCTTCAAAAACAGTTCGGTCATTTTCTGTCATTAAATGTTGCGGCAAATAAGCGGTAATTTTATCTTTTGGGACAGAAATGCGTCCGCTGGAAGCTTTTTGATGTCCGGCAATTATTTTAAGCAACGTTGATTTTCCAGCGCCATTTTTCCCCATTAGGGCGATGCGATCTTTTTCATTTATGACAAAAGAAATATCTTTAAAAAGTGTTGTTCCGCCAAATTCTACGCTTAATCCTTCTACTGAAACCATTATAATTTTTGAAAATTTTGCGCAAAGATAATCAAATCTTGTTCGGTTTTGAGAGGTCTTGATAACCTTGGCAGAATTTAACTATATTTTAATGTTTGTTAATATTTCAAATTAATGCGTTAGCGATTGCAGTGGTATACTTTTTTGAAGTGAAACGGAAAAAAAGATATAACGAAAAGCGCGACCTGAAAGGGAACGCTCGCGAAAAGGCTGGCAGGCCCAAAAAACTGTAATATAATTGTTTTGATTTGTTTTTTACTAAAATGTGTGAATCATGTAATTCTGATTCAAAATTATGTAACAAAAAATAAGGGCAATTGTGGCACCTTTGTACAAATTAATAATTAATATCATAGAAAATATAAAATATTATGAAAGCACAAAAAGTAATTTTAGTAACATTGGCAAGTGCAGCAGTTGGAGCAGCTTTAGGGATTTTGTTTGCACCGCACAAAGGTTCAAAAACAAGAGATAAAATTTCTAGAAAAGGAAATGATTATGTTGAAGGATTTGAAGAAAAATTCAATGAATTTGTTGATATGGCTACGGAAAAATTTGAATCTATGAAAAGCGAAGCGACAAAAATAGCTAAAAATAAAATAGAAGAAACAGAGGATGCTTTATATGAAGCAGAAGAAATTATAGATAAAGCGGTGAAATAAAAGACGCGGACAAGACATATACCAATTCAGTAACATATTTTTTTTATTCAAACCACTTATTATGATTTATATGGATAAAACCAACGAAAAACGTGCAGCTGAATTGGTCATTGCCAATATGCAACTTGATTTTCAGCATGAAGAGAAAGAAAAACGTGCAGCAGAATTAATTATTGCGAATATTGAACTTGCTTTTCAAAATGCAGAGAAAGAAAAAAGGGCAGCTGAATTGGTTGTTGCCAATAAAGAATTAGCATTTCAAAATGAAGAGAAAGAAAAACGTGCGGCTGAATTAATTATAGCCAACGAAGAACTTGCTTTTCAAAATAAAGTGAAAGAAAAACGGGCGGCTGAATTAATTATTGCCAATAAAGAACTGGCTTTTCAAAACAGAGAAAAAGAAAGGCGTGCATCAGAGTTAATTATTGCCAACGAAGAATTGGCTTATCAAAATAATGCGAAAGAGAAACGAGCTGCTGAATTGGTAATTGCCAATGAAGAACTGGCCTTTCAAAATGAAGAAAAAGAAAAACGGGCAGCTGAACTGGTGATTGCCAACGAAGAACTTGCCTATCAGAATGAAGTAAAGGAAAGACGCGCAGCAGAGTTAATTGTAGCGAATAAAGAGCTTGCTTTTCAAAATGTAGAGAAGGAAAAACGTGCAGCTGAATTGGTGATTGCCAATAAGGAACTTGCCTTTCAAAACAGAGAAAAAGAAAAACGTGCAGCTGAGTTAATTATTGCCAACAAAGAACTGGCTTTTCAAAATAAAGTTAAAGAAAAACGTGCAGCCGAATTAATTAATGCCAAAGATCGCGCAGAAGAAAGCGATCGTTTAAAATCGGCATTTTTAGCCAATATGTCTCATGAAATACGCACGCCTATGAACGGTATTTTAGGCTTTGCAGGCTTATTGACCTCGCCAAATCTTACAGGTGAAAAGCAACAAGAATATATAAGAATTATTGAGAACAGCGGAAAACGGATGCTTAATATCATTAATGATATTGTGAGTATTTCGAAAATAGAATCGGGAATTCTGGAAGTTAATATTTCAGAATCGAATCTAAATTTACAAATGGAGCATATCCATAACTTCTTCAAGTCGGAAACTGAGAAAAAAGGGATTCTTTTTATCATCAAAAATTCGTTGGAGAAAAAAAATGTGATGATAAAAACCGATAAAGAAAAGCTTTATGCAGTATTGACAAATCTTGTTAAAAATGCCATAAAATTTACCAATGCAGGTTCCATTGAATTTGGTTGTGAAAAAAAGAACAACTTCCTCGAATTTTATGTGAAAGATTCGGGTGTTGGAATTCGCAAGGAACAAATGAAACTTATTTTTGAAAGATTTAGGCAGGGCAGTGAGTCACTTAACCGAAATTATGAAGGAGCAGGCTTGGGCTTGTCAATTTCAAAAGCCTATGTTGAATTGTTAGGCGGAAAAATTTGGGTTGAAAGTGAAGAAGGAAAAGGTGCCACTTTTTATTTTACCATCCCCTTTTTAGCTTTACAAAAAGAAATTATCGTGAATAAAATAGGAATTGCTGATTTGAATGAAAAAAATCAAATCAACAACCTTAAAATATTGATTACAGAGGACGATGAAACAACAGAAAAATTAATTTCAATTCAAATTAAAAAGTATTCCAAAGAAGTTTTAATTGCCAGAAATGGGGTAGAGGCTATTAAAATATGTCGCAGCAATCCAGATATTGATTTAATTTTAATGGATGTTAAAATGCCCCAAATGAACGGCTATGAAGCCACTAAACAAATTAGACAGTTCAATAAAAAAGTAATCATTATTGCCCAAACTGCCTATGCGCTTTTGGAAGACAAAGAAAAATCAATAGAGACAGGATTTAATGACTATATTTCTAAACCTTTTAAAAATACAACTTTTACTGAATTGATGGAAAAACATTTTAAAATTTAGAAAAAGTATTGATTGTTTATCTTTGAAAAAAATAAGCAAGTTTATAATAATACATTTAAAAAATTAGTTTAAAAATAACATATGGAAATACAACCCAATATATTTGAAACCCTTTTTGATAAAGTGGAAACTTTTGGCAAAACAACCTACGAGGTTTCAAAACTAAAAGCTTTGGAAACCACCACAGTTGTAGCCACATCAGTGGTAGCAAGAATAAGTGTCATTCTCATGATATCTATGTTTCTCCTTGTTTTTAATATCGGAGTAGCACTGTATCTTGGTGAATTGCTTGGAAAGTTTTATTACGGATTCTTTATTGTAGCTGCATTTTACTTAATTGCCGGACTTATTTTGCATTTGTTCCTACACAAATGGATTGAAAAACCTTTAAGCAATTTAATTATTTCACAAGCACTTAAATAAACGAACTTATGGATCAAATTAAAACACAATACGAGCTAAGAGCTGCCATCCTTCGTTTAGAAATTCAACAAGCTGAAGAAGGAAGAGCACTTAAAGAACATTTTCAATTGGCTTACAAAAGCATTAAGCCTGCAAATATTATTTTAAATACCTTAAAAGATTTAGGAGAATCCAGTATTTTAAAAGATGGTATTTTAAACTCTTCTGTTGGTTTTGGAACGGGTTATCTTTCAAAAGTGCTTTTTCAGGGCGTAGTCAACAGTCCCATAAAAAAACTTCTCGGATCAGCAATTATGTTTGGTATTACAAATTTTGTGACAAAACACCCAGAGGGCATTAAATTAATGGGCGCTAAAATTTTTAAATTTTTCGGCAGCAAAACAGCATCAAAAGAGGTTGAGAATGATGAAAACAGACATGAAATTGACTGATATTTTTAGCTAATGAATACAAATAAAAGTTTCAATCTGCCCTTTTATGTAAAGTCAACAATTATTTTATTAGGACTTTTCTTGTTTACGAGTATGCTTTATATCGCCCAAGATATATTAGTTCCGCTCATTTTTTCAGTCATGATTGCCGTTTTGCTTTATCCCATTGTCAACTTTTTTGTCAGGATGAAAATAAACCGGGTAATTGCCATTTTATTTACATTATTCCTAACAATTTTAATTACAGCTTCATTAACTGTTTTAATAGTAAGACAAGCAAGCATATTTATTGATTCCTGGCCTATTATGGTCGATAAATTTACCGTAACCCTTAACGAATTTACCCATTGGGCTTCCCGTTATTTTGATCTAAACCAATGGAAAGTAAATAGATGGATAAAAACAACTCAGGCAGATTCTCTAACAATGAGTGGCGCGGAAGTTGGTAAAACTATGTTTTTTGTAGGCAATGGGTTGATGGTGATGTTATTGGTTCCTGTTTACGTATTTCTGTTATTGTATTATAACAGGCTTATCATAGAGTTTATTCACCGGGTTTTTGTAAGTAGCGACCAAAACCAAATTAGCAAAATTATTTCCGAAACCAAAATCGTTATCCAACGTTATCTTGCCGGCTTGGTAATAGAAGGCATTATTGTGGCCATATTAAACATCGTGGCACTTTTTGCGCTTGGCATTGAATATGCAATTTTGCTTGGTATTCTTGGCGCATTGCTCAATGTAATCCCATATATTGGAGGTCTTGTTGCCGTTGCCTTGCCAATGGCTGTTGCGCTGGCCACAAAAGACACAGGCATGTATGCATTATATGTTTTGGCAATTTATTATATTATACAGTTAATAGACAACAACATCATTGTACCTTTAATTGTTTCTTCAAAAGTAAGAATCAACGCACTTTTCGCAATCATCGTTGTATTTGCAGGAAATGCTTTGTGGGGAATATCAGGAATGTTTTTGTCAATTCCGTTACTTGCTATCATAAAAGTTATTTTCGATCATATAGAACCCTTAAAACCGTGGGGATTTTTAATGGGAGACACCATTCCTACAGTATCAAAAATAAGACCGATCATCAAAAAATTTAAGAGGAAAACCCCAGATTTAGGCTAATTTTTGGGGCGTTTCCTTTCAGGCCGCGCTTTTTGTTCCAATCTTTTTTTTCGGTGAAAAACCTCAAAAAAAGTATTTCCACGGCAATCGCTAACGCAGTTTGTAGTCAAAACAAAAATCAATTTCTAGATAAATTAATAAATGCTACGATTTTTAAAATTTAGCCTTTTATGGCTATATTTGCCGCTTGAAACAGCTTTTTATGAAACCAATCAATGAGGAAGCATCTAATAAAGTAAGTCAGGATCAAATTGATTCCTGTATTGCTGTATTAGAGCAATTGGTAGGCAACACCAATCAGGTTTTTGAGCTCTCGGAAGAAAAACGAATTGCTCTATTTAAAGCTGCCGGTCAACTTACACGCCCAACTCGTGAAGCTTTTTCTCAGGGAAAAAAAGATGCTAAAAAATCGATCAAACGTAAAATGGTGGCACGCGACCGTCATGCACGTAAAGAAACTGGCATCAGAAGCGCTCGGGAAGCCCTAATTTTTGAAGCGCCAAAATTAATGGAACACATTGATGCCTCAAAAAACAAAGAACTCGAACTGGAATCTCCCCGAAATTGCTACGTTTGTAAAGCGGTGTACACCAAATTGCATCATTTTTACGATACTATGTGCCAAGAATGCGGCGATTATAATTACGCCAAACGTTTTCAAACTGCCGATCTTTCCGGACAAGTTGCTGTTGTCACAGGTTCTCGTTTAAAAATAGGTTATCACATTACGTTAATGTTGTTGCGCGCAGGAGCCACAGTGGTTGCCACCACAAGGTTTCCGGTCGATTCGGCTTTGCGTTTTTCCCAGGAAAAAGATTATTTTGATTGGGCAGATCGTTTAAAAATCCACGGACTCGATTTAAGACATATTCCAAGTGTGGAAATTTTCTGTAATTATATAGAACAGCAATATGACCGATTGGACATCCTCATCAATAATGCTGCGCAAACAGTTAGAAGACCGGCCGGATTTTACCATCATTTGATGGCGAAAGAAGAAATGCATTTTGATGATTTGCCGCAGTTTGCCAAAAATTTGCTTAGCAATCATCACAATTGTTTGCAAGAATTGCGGAATTTATCTTCAGAAATCGCGAACAACCAAACCAATATTCCGGTAACCTGGCACGGATCAGAACCTGGAATCGGACTTAGTTCTTCAGCAAAATTATCGCAAATACCTTATAGTTTCGACAATTCTTTGACGGCAAGTGAAGTTTTTCCGGAAGGAAAGCTGGATGCCGATTTACAACAGGTCGATTTAAGAAAAACAAACAGCTGGCGATTAAAATTGGGCGAAATCGAAACTACCGAAATGATAGAAGTTCAATTGGTGAATGCCGTGGCACCTTTTGTGTTGTGCAATCGCTTGTCCAATTTAATGAAAAAGGAAAATACCGGCCAAAAACACATCATCAATGTTTCTGCGATGGAAGGCAAATTTCATCGTTTTACAAAGCAAGATCGCCATCCGCATACCAATATGGCCAAGGCAGCTTTGAACATGATGACGCATACGGCCGCTTCAGATTTTGCCAAAAACGGTATTTATATCAACGCGGTGGATACCGGTTGGGTTACCGATGAAGATCCGGTGGACTTGTCCAAACATAAAATAGAAGTGCACGATTTTCAGCCGCCTTTAGATATTGTTGACGGCGCGGCACGTGTGATGGATCCGTTATTCGACGGTATCAACACAGGAAAACATTGGAGCGGTAAATTCTTAAAAGATTATCGCCCGATAGACTGGTAAAAAATAAAACAATGGAAGAACAGCCAAACAATCCGCTTCACGGCGTTAAACTTGCAGAAATACTTCAATTTTTGGTGGCCATGTATGGCTGGGAAGAATTGGGAGAACGGATTAATATTAATTGCTTTAAATCCAATCCTTCCATAAATTCGAGCCTTAAATTTTTGAGAAAAACGCAATGGGCGAGGGATAAAGTTGAAAATCTTTATTTGCGTTCCATTAAATAAAATTCTAAAATTGTTATTCACATCTGTTTGTAAAAAATATTACTTTTACATGATAAATTCTTAGATATGCCAAATCAAACTTATAAAATTGCCGTTTTACAGCTTAATTTAAACGATATCGCCGAAAATAATTTAAAAAAATGTTTAAGCTGGGTGCGAGATGCCGCAAAACAAGGCGCGGAAGTTATTTCGTTGCCCGAATTATACAGCAGCCATTATTTCTGTCAGAGTGAGGACACCGATAATTTTGCATTGGCTGAAGAATTGTACAGTACTTCATTCATCGCTTTTAGCGCGTTGGCAAAAGAGTTGGGCGTGGTAATTATTGTACCGTTTTTTGAAAAAAGAATGGCAGGAATTTACCACAACAGCGCTTATATAATCGACACAGATGGAACTGAAGCAGGTTTGTACCGTAAAATGCACATTCCGGACGATCCGCACTTTTATGAAAAATATTATTTCACGCCGGGAGATATCGGCTTTAAAACATTTCCTACAAAAAAGGGAAAAATTGGTACGCTTATTTGTTGGGACCAATGGTATCCTGAAGCAGCGCGGTTAACGGCTTTACAAGGAGCAGAAGTGTTATTTTATCCAACAGCAATTGGCTGGCATCCTAAAGAAAAAGAACAATACGGCGTAAATCAGCATGGCGCTTGGATGAATGTGATGAAAGGTCATGCAGTTGCAAACGGGGTTTATGTGGCAGCTGCAAACAGAATTGGCTTGGAAAAATACTTGCCGGATACTGATGGTATTGAGTTTTGGGGTTCATCGTTTATTGCGGGTCCGCAAGGGGAAATATTGGCTCTGGCATCACATGACAAAGAAGAAATTTTAATCGCCGAAGTAGATTTAAATTTACAGGAAAATGTACGCCAAAACTGGCCATTTTTCAGAGACAGAAGAATTCACGCCTATGGCGAAATCACCAAAAGAGCCATCGATAAATAATGGAATATAACAGAAGATTTCCGGCAGAATGGGAAAAACAACAAGGATTGTTGCTTTGTTTTCCGCACAATGGCAACGATTGGCCGGGAAAGTACGGCGCAATTCAATGGGCTTTTGTGGAGTTTATCAAAAAAGTTGCTAAGGTTGAAGAAGTATTTTTGTTGGTTGCCAATGAAAAATTGAAAGAAAAAGTAGTTGGCATGCTTGAAATGGCACACGTAAAAACTGAAAATGTTTCATTTATCATTCAGAAAACAAACAGAAGCTGGATGCGGGATTCCGGACCAATTGTCGTTAAAAATGGCAAAAATAGGAGGGAAGCCTTAAATTTCAATTTCAATGGCTGGGCAAAATACAGCAATTACCAACTTGATAAAACGGTTCCGGAAAAAGTTGCTGCGTTTTTGGACATCACGCTAACACAGGCAATGTACAAAGGAAAACCGGTAGTTTTGGAAGGCGGCGCTATTGACAGCAACGGAAAAGGAACTTTATTAACATCCGAAGAATGTTTGTTGCATCCCAGCATTCAAGTCAGAAATCCGAATTTCACCAAAGCCGATTATGAAGCGGTTTTTAAAGAATATTTAGGAATTACCAATGTAATTTGGCTGGGAGATGGCATTGCCGGCGACGATACGCACGGACATATAGATGATTTGTGCAGATTTGTGAATGAAGATACCATTATTACTGTTGTGGAATCTGATCCAAAAGATGCAAATTACGCACCATTACAAGACAATTTAAAGCGATTGCAACAAGCAAAGCTGGAAAATGGTAAATCGCCAAACATTGTTTGTTTGCCAATGCCTAAGCGAATAGATTTTGACAACGTGCAAATTCCGGCGAGTTACGCCAACTTTCTCATTTTAAATAAATGTGTTTTGGTGCCTACTTTTAATGATCCGAATGACAGGATTGCTTTAAATATTCTTGCAGACTGTTTTCCCGAAAGAGAAATTATTGGTATCAGCGCCATCGATTTAATTTGGGGTTTCGGAACCTTGCATTGTTTGAGTCAGCAAATTCCTAAATAATTATATTCAACAAGCGTTAGGGATTGAACGGTTTGTTTGAGCTATTTTTTAATTGCTTTTCGCAACTGAAAAAAAAGCGAGTAGTGAAAGCCCGACCCTTGCGGTAACGCCCAAAATAACAAATCATCTTTTAAATGAGATAGTGCTCATTTTTTGTCTTTTATCTTGAATATATAGGACAATAATAATTTTTTAACACATTATTGACAACAATAAGGCAAATTTGATTTTTTGCAAATTAATATTTCACTTATAATTTTCTTTATTATTGATCATTTAATTTACTATATATCAGTTATTTATATAATTTTAAATTGATTTTAAATCTAGACTGAATAAAAATAATTTTGAATCATAGCGAAATAACCCTTAAAAGGCGGTACTTTTGTTGGTCATAAAATCAAAAAGTTTGTCCATAACAGCCACAGAATTAGAAGAGAGAAAAGCCGGTAAAGATCTTTACAGTTACCAAAAAGAAGCAATCAATAAAATTTTTAAATGCTTTGAGGATAAGCCGGATGATTATCATTTGTTATTTCAGTTGCCGACAGGTGGCGGAAAAACAGTCATCTTTTCTGAGATTGTGCGACAATATTTGAAACATCACAACAAAAAAGTATTGGTATTGACGCATCGTATTGAATTGTGCAAGCAAACATCAACCATGCTTACCGAATTTAATGTGAACAATAAAGTAATTCACAGCAAAGCAAATTTAGACGATCAGGAAAATTACAGCTGTTTTGTGGCGATGGTGGAAACCTTGAATAATCGTTTAAATGACGACAAGCTTGATATTTCTGATGTTGGTTTGGTAATAATTGATGAAGCACACTACAATTCCTTCACAAAACTTTTTAAGTTTTTCGACAAGTCGTTTTTTCTGGGTGTTACCGCAACGCCGTTAAGTTCGAATATGCAATTGCCGATGAACGACAATTACGATGAACTGATTGTTGGGGAAACGATAGAATCCTTAATCCAAAATGAATTTTTATCGAGCGCAAAAACATTTTTATATAATGTTGGACTAACTTCTTTGGTAGTTGGTGCTAACGGCGATTATACGGTAAAATCATCTGAAGATTTGTATTCCAACAATGATATGCTGGGCAAATTATTGTCGTCTTATGAAGAGCATTCCAAAGGAAAGAAAACATTGATTTTCAATAACGGAATCAGCACTTCGCAACATGTGTATGAAATGTTCAGGGCTGCAGGTTACACCATTGCGCATTTGGACAATACCGCCACAAAAAAAGAACGGGAACTCATTTTAAAGTGGTTTAAAAAAACACCAAATGCCATTTTAACTTCCGTAAGTATTTTAACCACCGGTTTTGATGAACCTACGGTTGACACCATTATTTTAAACAGGGCCACAAAATCACTGACCTTATATTATCAAATGATTGGTCGAGGATCCAGAATTTTAAAGACAAAAAACACGTTTAACGTGATTGATTTGGGGAATAATTTCCATCGATTTGGTCCGTGGGGCGCCGATTTAAACTGGCAAAGTATTTTTACATCGCCAAATTATTATCTGGATAAGTTGCTGAATGATGAAGAACTGGAAAGCAATTTTGAATATCAAATGCCACAAGTACTCCGTAATGAGTTTTCCAACTCGCTAACTGTTCATTTCGACATCAAACAAACCTACAAAGATGCCGTTAAAATAGGAGAGTCTTCAAAAGTGGTTTTGGAACGTTCCATTGCGCAACACGCCAAAATATGTGTTGAAAACAGCGAAGATGTTTATGACGCTTTAATTTTAGCAAATAAGTTGGGCGAAGATATTGAATACAGAATCCATCATTATACCAAATGCATCAGTAAAAGCACCACAAATTTTGCCGATTGGTTAAAAGACGACTACGGAAAAAAATTGCGTTTGTATTTGCGTGATAATTTCGACACTGTTTTTGAAGAAGTTTATGGCAGGCCGCCGGAAGATTAATGGCGCATCACAGAAAGTTATTTTCGCATAAATCACCTGTATAAAAAGTTTTTTTTGCATAATATTTCATTCAATAATAAAATATAATATATTGAAAATCAATCTATTATTATATAATACTTCAATAAATAATTTAATTATCCGCATTTTTGCAACATGGCAAACATCATTAAAGGTCAGCAACATATTTTAGACAAATTGAGCATTGAAACGCTCAATGAAATGCAGCTGGAAGCAGAAACTGCAATCAACTCCAACAACAATATCGTTTTATTGTCTCCAACAGGAACCGGAAAAACATTGGCGTTTTTACTGCCGATAATTACATCATTGGATGCTGAATGCGCAGAAGTTCAGGCATTAATTATTGTGCCTTCACGAGAATTGGCCATTCAAATTGAGCAAGTTACGCGAGAGATGGGAACGGGTTTTAAAGCCAATGCGGTGTATGGTGGACGTCCATTTTCGAAAGATAAAATTGAACTGAACCATTTGCCGGCCATATTAATTGGTACGCCGGGAAGAATTGCAGATCATTTGCGAAGAGGCACTTTTTCAACCCAACAGATTAAAACCTTGGTGCTTGATGAATTTGACAAATCGCTGGAAATTGGTTTTGAAGAAGAAATGAAAGAAATTCTTTCGGCATTGTCAAAAGTGAACAAACGTATTTTAACATCGGCCACTCAAAGTTTAAAAATCCCCAAATTTGTTGGATTGAACAATCCGACCACCATCAATTATCTAAAAGAAGATGGGGAAGAAACGCCGCTTTTAAAAATAAAAACCGTTATTTCTCCAACTAAAGATAAATTAGATACCTTGGTAAAAGTGCTTTGCCATATTGAAAATGCGCCCGCTATTGTTTTCTGTAATTTTAGGGATACGATTGAAATGGTGAGCGATTTTTTGAACAAAAACAACATAGAACACGGCTGTTTTTATGGCGGAATGGAACAAAAAGATCGGGAAAAAACCTTGATAAAATTCCGTAATGGCACACACCAGATTATTGTGGCTACAGATTTGGCTGCCAGAGGATTGGATATTCCCGAAATAAAATATATTATTCATTATCAGTTGCCTTTAAAATTGGATGAATTCACCCATAGAAACGGAAGAACAGCACGTATGAACGAGAAAGGAACCGCGTATGTGATTCAGTGGGAAAAAGAGAAAAGATCAGAATTTACGTCAGATACCGAAGTAGAAATCCTGAAAAATAAACCCACTCCAAAAACTTCCAATTGGGAAACTTTGTACATTTCTGGCGGAAGAAAAGACAAAATTTCAAAAGGCGATATTGCCGGATTGTTCCTGAAACAAGGCAACCTTAGCAATGATGAATTGGGAATAATAGAACTTAAACAAGATTGTGCTTTCGTAGCCGTTCTTGCCTTAAAAGCAAACGAACTTATTAAAATACTGAATAACAGTAAATTAAAAAATAAAAAAGTAAGAATAGCGATTGAATAATCGACTTATTTTTAATCAATTTTTATTTCTAATAAATAGAATTCAAATTACCTTTACACAAATTAATGATATGTCCAAACAATTCTCCGATCTAGGAATTTCCGAATCTTTACTAAAAAGTTTATCCGATTTAAACATTTCTGAACCTACAGAAATTCAGCAGAAAACAATTCCTGTTTTACTGACTAAGACCGATGATTTTGTTGGTTTGGCAAAAACTGGAACCGGAAAAACAGCCGCATTCGGATTGCCTTTATTGCAGCTTATTGATTTGGAAAAGCAATTTATTCAGACTGTTATATTGGTGCCAACCAGAGAATTGGGACATCAGATTTTTACAAATATGGAAGCATTTGCCACCTATTTGCCGGAAATTTCCATTGCAGAAGTTTGTGGCGGAATTCCCATAAAACCTCAAATTGAACGCTTGTCGAACACCACGCATATTGTGATTGCAACGCCAGGACGTTTGATTGATTTGATTAAGCGCAAAGCGATTGATATTAAACAGGCCAATTATTTGGTGCTTGATGAAGCAGATGAAATGGTGACTTCCCTTAAAGAGGGTCTGGATGAAATTGTCGCCGAATTGCCAAAAAAGAAACGGACTTTTTTATTCTCAGCAACCTTGCCGGGAACTATCAAACAGTTGGTACAGAACTATATGTCCAAGCACGTGGTAATGGTGAGCGCCGACATGGAAACTGTCGGAAATCAGGCAATTGACCACGAATATGTGGTGGTTGAACCTATTGAAAAATTGGAAGTGCTGATGCATTTTTTGACTTCCAAAGAAGGCGAGCGCGGCATTATTTTTTGCAAAACCAAGGCTGCTGTTAATAAATTGGCTAAAAATTTGGCAATCAACCGATTTTCTTCAGGCGCTTTGCACGGAAGTTTGTCGCAACCTATTCGTGACCGAATTATGGGGCAATTCCGTGAAGGTTTTATTCATATTTTGGTGGCAACAGACTTGGCGGCAAGAGGCATCGACGTAAAAGAAATTTCTTACGTGGTGAATTACCATTTACCTGATGTTGCCGAATTGTACGTTCACAGAAGCGGAAGAACCGCCAGGGCAGGAGCCAAAGGTTATTCTTTAACAGTTATTCAGGAGGAAGAAATTGAAAAATTGAAAGAATTTCAGGAGGAATTAGGCATCGATTTTAAGGAATTCAAAAAACCTGATTCACAAAGCATTGAAGAAAATAATATGGTTTTGTGGGCAAAACAGCTTTTTAAAACCAAACCCGACCATGAAATTCCGGCCACATTAAAAGAAAAGATTAAAACTGTTTTCCATCATTTGACCAAAGACGAACTGATTGAAAAAATGATGGCAAATTATGTTTTGAAACATAAAACTGATAGTGCTTCAACTTCGGAAAATCCGCCTAATAGGAGGGGTAGGTAATTTTCCAAAAAATTGTAAAAATTTTATCATTACAGCTTTCAAAAGTGATAACTCTCATTATTATTTTTGATAAAAATCATTTTATTTTTTATTCTGAGAAAGTATCTTTGTACGTTAAGATAAATCCATATTCGACATAAAATAGTAATAAATGGACAGTTAAATAAATGCAAATAAGCTATTTGCAATAATTTTGAATAGTTTTTTAGAACATCATAGTTGAAGAATGAATAAGATGGGGCGGAAAAATGAAATTCAAAAAGTACATAGAAGAACTCAAGCGGCGTAATGTATTTAAGGCCGCAATCGCTTATATAATTATGGCTTGGGTTGTTATTCAAGTTGCTTCCATAGTTCTTGTCGGTTTTGATGCGCCAGTTTACATTTTTAAACTCATAGTATTTGTTATTTGTATAGCTTTTCCGTTTTGGTTGGTTTTTGCCTGGGTTTACGATATTACGCCGGAAGGCATTAAGAAAACGGATGATATTACTAAAAAACGGCACCCGCCGCCACGTACTCAAAATCGACTTAATATGGTTATCATCATTTCTTTATTAATTGTTGTTGCTTTTTTATTGTTCAATCAATCCGGATATTTTACAAATAGGAAAATTAATATCAAAAAAAATGAAAACTCGATAGAAAATAAAGAAAAATCTATTGTGGTGCTGCCATTTTTAAATCTTTCCAAAAATAACAATCAAGATTATTTGGCTGAAGGAATTACGGATGCTATCAATGTAGCGTTATCAAAAAAGGATTCTGTGCGGGTAATTTCCAGAACTTCGGCAATGACTTACAAAGATGAAAGCAAACTGCTATCGGATATCGCAAAAGAACTTGAGGTAGATTATTTATTGGAAGGTTCCATACTTTCGGATGCTGACAGTGTGCGTATTATGGTTCAGCTTATTAAGTCTTTTCCAAGAGAAAATCATATTTGGTCGCGCAGTTATAAAGAAAAATTTGAAAATATTTTGCAATTGGTTGACAGGGTTTCCACTGAAATAGCTGATGAAATTACTGCTGTAGTCCAGCCCAATCAAATGAAAACCAATAATAATAAAGTGAATGCCAAAGCTTATGAACTTTTCTTGAGAGGTCGTTATTTAATGAATTTTGAAACCTATAAATCTGTTAACAGTGCAATCGAATATTTAAATAAATCCATAAAATTTGACTCCAGTTATGCACCAGCCTATGCAACACTTGCTGAATCTTATATTTCACTTAATAAGTTTTACAGCAATCACGATGAAAAAGAGCAGAATACAAAAATTGCCAGAGCTGCTATTGAAAAAGCCTTAATCTTGGACAAATCTTTAGGGGCTGCTTATATTACTAAAGGAAAAATAGCAGGAAAATGTGATTGGAATTGGGATGAAATGAAACATTGGGCAGAAAAAGGATTAAAATTGGATCCAAAAAATGCCAACGGCCATATGTTGCTTTCTAATTATTATTTGGTTAACAATGAATTTAGTAAGGCTATTGTTGAAGCTTTGCTTGCTGAAAGATTGGATCCATTAAATCCTATGATTGGCAGTTTGGTTGCTGAACGCTATTATTTGGCGCACGATTATGAAAAAGCCATAGCACAATATAAAAAGGTTTTGGAACTCTTTCCAAATTACGGATTAGCATGGGAAGGTTTGGGTTATGTACAGTATTTTATTGGGCAAAAAGAAGAAGCAATAAATTCATGGAAAATGCTAAAGGAAATTATGAGCAATGGTTTTATGGCCATAAATTTCACATTAGAAGGAAATGCAGAGCAATCTTTCAGACTTTGGTTGTCCAAAGCCAAAAGCGAACCACTTTTATATACATCAAATCCTACAGTCTTGGCTCAAATAAATATGTTTCTAAATGAAAAGGATAAGGCATTAGATTATCTAGAACTGGCCTATAAAATTCATGAAGATGAATTGCCTTTGAAATTGCAGCGGCCCAATTTCCATGAACTGCATAAAGAACATCGCTTTAGGGAGTTGGTTCGCAAAACAGGGATTACTTTAAATAAATAAAGAATTTGTATTTTTGGTTGAAACTAATTGAATCCACTATAGAAGATACATATGAAAATAATCACCTTAACTGTAAATCCGGCCTTGGACAAAAGTGCCAAAGTTGATGGTTTAATTCCCACCCAAAAATTAAAATGCCATTCCATTCAGTATCAACCAGGTGGCGGGGGCATTAATATTTCCAGAATGTTAAAAAGATTGGGAACTGAATCCACTTGTATAGTTCCTTCCGGAGGCGATACGGGAAAACACTTAACGGAATTGCTGATAAAAGAAACCATTAAAATGGAAATTTTAAACATAAAAGATTGGACAAGAGAAAATCTGTCGGTAGTTGACACGCAAAGCGACTTGCAATATCGTTTTGGAATGCCAGGCAACGAATTGAGTGGAAAAGAACTCGAAGCAATTAAGAATTTATTATTAAAAAAAGTGAATTCAGATGATATATTGGTGCTTAGCGGAAGTTTGTCTGAAAAAATGCCTGCGGATTATTATGCCCAATTGATAAAATTATTTGCTGATAAAAACGTAAAAATAGTAATAGACACTTCAGGTACGGCATTGAAAGAGGCTTTAAAGGAAAACGTATTTTTGATGAAGCCAAATCAAAGAGAATTGGCTCAGCTAGCCGGAAAAGAATTTTTATATACCGCAGAACAAGAGGCGATTGCATTAGAGTTGATAAACACTAAAAAAGCGCAATATGTGGTCGTTTCCTTGGGAGCCAGAGGTGCTTTTTTAGCTTGCAAGGAGGGCGTTTTTTACAAATCAACGCCGTCTGTTAAAGTGAAAAGTACAATTGGCGCCGGAGACAGTATGGTGGCTGGATTGATATACGGCATTCAAAACGGATTTTCGCCTGAAAAAATATTGAAATATGGAGTAGCTTGTGGTGTGGCAACCACAATGAGTGAAGGAACAACGTTGGGATCCAAAGAAAATATTGACACGGTTTTAAAATTGATGAAGTAATAGTGGTATAAAACCAATTTTTTATTTGTAAATAACAGTTCTCGGTTTTCCAAAATCAAAATCCTGTAACCCAAAATCTGTAGTTCCAAATGAATTGGTTTTGAAAATATTATCTCCTTGCCCGGGGATATTCGGGTAAAAAGAAACAGAAAATTGAAAGGAATTGAATACCAAATAATCATTGTTAATCAATACGCCAATTCCGATAGATGAAAACAGTCTGCTTTTTGTGAATCCGATATTTTCGTTACCAAGCATTGCTGCTGTATAATTGAAAAAGGGATTTATCCTAAAACCAATAATGTTCCAAGGCGAATAAAGTTGTGTTTGCAATGAAAGAACAATTTTCTTTGTGCCAAAAATGGCGCTGTCAAACCCATTTATTCCTGCACCATTATCACCCCGTAAACCTGCCCCATAAGTTCCCTGAAAAGGAACATTTTCATTGAGAGCCAAATAGTCTCCAACAGAATTTAACCTATTATTTCCTATAATAATTTGTGGCTTTATAAATTGTCTCATTTTCCATTTCTTTCCCAATTCCACCAAATTGGTGAAATAATTCACCTGAAATGAAAAAGCAGATTGTTCCGTTTTTGAATCGTTGAAAAAAGTTCCATATTCAAAATTAGTGCTTAAATAACCCCAATTATGGTAGTTACCGAAGGAAGCCCTGGCGCCAAGATACAATCTTTTTTGATTGTTTTTTAGTTGATAACCTCCCGTAATACCGAAAATCCTCCCAACAGGAACATTTTCAATAATGCCGTAATTATACAAATATTGGTCTTCAACAAATTGCCTTGAACTAATTCCAATACCGGTTAAATAAAAAGTTTCCCCTGAATAAAAATTGATGCTGTCATACTCAAATGTAGGACTCTCTTTAAACTGAACATTTAATAATCTGGCGGAATACACTAAATTATTTGCGCTGTGTCGTGTGATTTTGTCCTTAAAAATAGGAATGGAAATACCGCCCCATAAATCCTGTGACCTGTATTTTAAATTTTGGTTGCTGTATTGCAATTGCGAATTTTGGAGGGAATCAATTCTGAATTGCTCATCAATATAAACGCCTCCGGCCCAGCGGGTAAAAGGCGAATAAAAAGTGCGTTCAACATTTAAACTTTTGCCATAATGATCGTTCAGTTCCGTATGATAAATAGCGGTTGTTTTGATAAAAGAATTTTTAATGTTTGGAATTTCATACTTCATGCTATAGGCATTTTTCCCATCATCAAAACGCTTAGAAAATCGGTTATAGAACTCGTGGCCGGTTCCCAAAAAATTCCGCTCTTGAAGTCCGAGGCTGGTTTTTGAGGAAGAAACAGATCCTTTTGGTATAGAGCTCCAAGTATCCAAAACTCTTATGAAAACATCGATCGAATCAGAATTTTGGGTGGCTAATTCTAGAGTGATGTTAACATCTCTAACATATTTCTGAAGCCTTATCAAACGTTCGGATTCACTAACTAAAAGCGTATCTAAAGGTTTATTTTTTCTAAAAAGCAACAGGTTTTTTATAGCAAGTTTACGTGTGGTGATGTGCAGGCTGTTTCCCGATTTTTCAATCCAATTTCTTGCTTTTTTTGTGGTGTCAGAAATTGAAAACCCAAATGGGTCTAAGGTTTGGATGTTAATATCTCTAATGATTTTACCTTCAAAATTTTTGCGGGATTTTTTCTTAAGCTTTTTAGGAAGTACTGCACTTTTTATTTTTACCGGCTCAAAGATCAACTTGTGAAACATTTTTGTGAACTTTCTCTTTTTGGAATATTTTTCAATATTTTCATACATTTTTGTTGAATCTTGTTTTACAGGTTTCTCTTGGGAAAATCCTATATTAAAGCACAACAGCGCCATCAGAAAGAAGTGAAGTTTTAATTTCATTTTATTATTCCTTTGATAAAAATGTATGAAATGCGGCCATATTTAGAAATTATTGATTTATTAAAAATGAATGCGATACAAAAGTTCAACTTTAAAAATAGCCCCTTTTTCAAAATTTGAATTTAATTGCGTGCGGTCATCACCAACGTAGAATGAAGCAAGCGACAAATCAACTTTATCGTCATTATTGAATATTTTATACTTGCGGCTTATGGAATAACCGAGCTTGGTTTTGGCCATTAAAGATTTTCCCAGTTTAAACTGCAGATAGGTGTATAATTCGTTTGAACTTCTTACAACATATTGCCCTTTAGGAGTATAAGTTGATTCATATAAATTAAAACTAGAAGTCATTCCGTCGAAATTAATTCCTAAAGCGGTTTTTTTAGCCAACTGGTAATTAAAATCTACCTGGCCTGGTAACAACAAAGTCGTTTCAAATTTTTCGTTCGGACTTAAATAATACAATCCCAATAATGGCACAAAAAGCGGACCGTAGTTTTCGGTATTGGCATAAAAACCAACTTTGTATTTTAAGTTTTTTCTTTTTTTATAGGTGAATAATGTCAACATTCCGATTTGAAAATCTTCTTTGGAAATCGATTTAAAGTCCGATGCAATACTTGGCAACAGCACATAAGTTCCTGTCCATTTTTCAGAATGCACCTGGTTTAATCCTAGATTTAGTCTCACTTTATTAAGTCCAGTGAGTTCTGGAAAATTTGGATCTAATTTCAACAAACTTTTGTCTGCTGAAAAACCAGTTAAAATAACAGTCTTTTCATTGAGTACTATAGGGAAAGTCAATTGCAATCCAAATTCCTCAACTTTAGTGTGTTCAGAAGAATTCTTAAAAGTATTTGTTGGTGTATTTCCATAGCTAAAACGTGCAATATCGATATAATTTTGGGCACTTGCAAATTGTACAAAAAATCCAAATAATGCAATTAGGATAATTTTCATGATTTTATTAATAGTTACATTAAGTTATAAATAAAACAAAATTAATTTCACAATTAATAACCTAATATTCATAAAATGAGTCAATTAACAAATATATTTACTTGAAAATCTGCTTTATTTTTTTAGGAGTTATTTGTGCTTAAAACTAGGTATTTGAACCTTGAATCTGCATTTAAAATTAATGCGAATATATGTATAATTTATCGATTAGTTTTTCCTAATATTGCTGTCTTAAAAACCACCTATTTAATCAGCAAAATTTAGTTATGGGCAAATTAAAAAGTCCGGCTTTCCTTATCGTTTTGGCGTTTTTTGCCATTTATGTAATTTGGGGTTCTACGTATCTTTTAAATAAGATAGCAGTAACAGAGTTGCCGCCTTTTATGTTGGCATCAATAAGATTTATCACTGCAGGCATCTTAATTTTCATAATCGCAAAGTTGATGAAAATTAAATTAAGCGTTACGCGTAAGCAATTTAATAACAGTGTTATAGCTGGTTTTTTGTTTTTGTCCTTCGGAAATGGGGTGGTTGTTTGGGCACTTAAATATGTCGACAGCGGTTTTGCAGCACTTGAAACAGCCGCACAACCATTGGTGGTGTTGTTGTTAATGCGAATTTTTGAAGGAAAAAAGATTAAAGCAATGTCGGTTATTGGTATTTTATTAGGAATGATTGGAATGTTTCTTTTAGTGAGCCAAAAACAGATTATAAGTCAGGAAGGAACTTTGTTGGGAATGTCTATGATTTTTGTGTGTATCATCAGTTGGGGTTATGGAAGTTTGTTTGTGGCCAAAGCCGATTTGCCTCCAAACTTTTTTGTAAATACTGGTTATCAAATGGTTACAGGTGGTGTCACGCTTTTGGTGGCAAGTTTGTTATTTAGGGAAGAATGGTCTTATCCAACACAATGGAGTTCGTCGGTGCAATTGTCGATGGTTCTTTTAATAATATTTGGCAGCATTGTCGCTTTTACATCGTTTAATTATTTGTTAAGGGTAGTTTCTCCCGAAAAAGTAGCGACTTCTTCCTATGTAAACCCAATTATTGCCATGGTTGTTGGCTGGTATTTTTTAAATGAACAAATTACTTTTCAGTCGGTTATCGCCGCTTTGGTGCTGTTAACGGGCGTATATTTTATCAATACGAAGAAAAGCTTGATTATTTTTTCCCGATTTACCAAGCGAATTAAATACAAGCAAGGAGAAGTTATTATTAAAAAGATGGAGTAATTTTGTAATTATGACAAACGAAAAAGAAATCAATAAACGTCCTATTTTAGAAAAAGCAATAGTTTCAACAAAAATGACCGAAGTTGAAAAATTTCAAAACAAAACATTGCGGCCAATAATTAAGATGAAACATGAATTGCTGATTGCTTATTTTAATCATTATTTATCAATTCAAAAATTTGATTTCCAAGATTTTAGCGATTTAAAAAAGATTGAATCCATTGAGCACGCTTTTTCAAAAGGCAGCCAATTAAGAAATGAAATTAAAGGAATGATTATCGGTCATTTTACTTTGGATGAATTTGCCATCTATAAAAACTTCATCAAAGAAAGTAATAAACGGATTTTAACAATGGTTAAGGAACGAATTTTGAGTACTTTAATTTGATAGTATTTATTGTAAACAGCAGGAATTCTCAATTCAACCTATTTTCACTACTTTGGCTTTTTTAGCATCATTTTTGGAATCTGTTATCATAATTGTTTAACTTATTTTAATATAAATTAAACAAAATAAACTAAAAATGATTATTTTTGCACATGTTTACGATTTTATGCGAAACAGTGATGATTTTTATGCAGTTAATTAAGGCAAAATATTAGCTGTAACTTCATGTAAATAAGCGCTTAAACAAATAAACCCGAAGAAAATGAAAATAAACAGCGATAGAACCGGATTTAAATTTACGCCGTATCAGGAGGAAGCAAAATCTCCTTTTGACAGGCTATTTGAGATTTTTAAAGAATTAATTACGCATACCTCAGGTGATTTTGACGAAGCCATGGATTGGTTAAAAACGCTGGATAAGGAATATAAATTGACCGATGAAAATTACACCTTGGATGATTTTGTTGAGGAATTAAAGACAAAAGGCTACATCAAAGAAGAAATTTTGCCCAACGGAAATTCCAAAAACAATATTACCGCCAAAACTGAAAGAGCAATTCGGAAAAATGCATTGAATCAAATATTTGGCAAACTTAAAAAACATGGTTCCGGAAATCATAAAACAAAAAACAGCGGAATTGGCGACGAACATACGGGCGATTTTAGAAGTTTTGAGTTTGGCGACGGATTGGAACGTTTGTCGGTAACCGAAAGTCTGAAAAATGCGCAAATCAATCACGGTTTGGGAAGTTTTAAGCTTACGGAACAGGATTTGGTGGTTGAAGATACGCATCATAAATCGCAAATGAGTACAGTTTTAATGATTGACATTAGCCACAGTATGATTTTGTATGGAGAAGACAGAATTACGCCTGCCAAAAAAGTGGCGATGGCTTTGGCCGAATTAATTACCACGCGATATCCAAAAGATACCTTGGATATTTTGGTTTTTGGAAATGATGCCTGGCCGATTAAAGTTAAAGATTTGCCGTATTTACAAGTCGGCCCTTACCATACCAATACGGTTGCGGGTTTGGAATTGGCAATGGATATATTACGACGAAAAAGAAATACCAACAAACACATATTTATGATTACCGACGGGAAGCCGAGTTGTTTGCGAATGCCCGACGGTTCGTATTATAAAAACAGTAACGGATTGGATCAGTTTATTGTGGAAAAATGTTACAATATGGCTGCTCAGGCAAGAAAACTGCACATCCCAATCACCACATTTATGATTGCACAAGATCCTTATTTACAATCATTTGTGGAAGAATTTACCGCATCAAATAAAGGAAAAGCTTTTTACACAGGTTTCCTCAAAGACGCTCTGGGCACATGAGACGTGTCACGCGCACACCCGCATCGGAATAGATCGCGGCCTTGCACGTATG
>JAWOHJ010000182.1:0-7626 GCA_046485225.1 Lutibacter sp.
CAAGAAAACTGCACATCCCAATCACCACATTTATGATTGCACAAGATCCTTATTTACAATCATTTGTGGAAGAATTTACCGCATCAAATAAAGGAAAAGCTTTTTACACAGGTTTGGAAGGCTTGGGAGAAATGATATTTCACGATTATGAAAATAACAGAAAAAAACGAATTAGATAATATGACTACTACTACTATAAAAACACTGCAGGAATTAAAAGCATCAGGGTATGTTTCCAAAAGCATAAAAACAGAATTGCGTGAAAATTTAATTAACAATATTCAACATAAGATTCCTTCATTTACGGGGATTCACGGCTATGAAAATACGGTAATTCCGCAATTGGAACGGGCAATTCTTTCACAGCACAATATTAATTTATTGGGTTTAAGAGGTCAGGCCAAAACACGGTTAGCACGTTTGATGATTCAGTTATTGGATGAATATATGCCCATCATTGAAGGTTCTGAAATTAATGACGATCCGTTAAATCCGATCAGTGCCTTTGGAAAATCTCAAATTGCGATTCTGGGAGATCAAACGCCTATCAAATGGGTGCATCGTAATGATCGATTTTATGAAAAACTGGCAACGCCAGATGTCACTATTTCCGATTTAATTGGTGATATAGATCCCATAAAAGCGGCCAATTTAAAATTGAGTTATGCCGATGAAAGGGTGATTCATTTCGGGATGATTCCGCGCGCAAACAGGTGTATTTTTGTCATCAATGAATTACCCGATTTACAGGCAAGAATTCAGGTAGCTTTATTCAATATTTTGGAAGAAGGCGACATCCAAATCAGGGGTTTTCAGTTAAGAATGCCACTTGATTTACAATTTGTTTTTACTGCAAATCCGGAAGATTATACCAATAGAGGAAGTATTGTGACACCTTTAAAAGACAGAATAGGTTCTCAAATATTAACGCATTACCCAAAAAATATTGAAATTTCAAAAACAATCACCGCCCAGGAAGCAAAGTTACAGCACGAAAGGGTTTGTGAAATTCATGTTCCCAAAATGGCGAAAGATTTGGTGGAGCAAATTAGTTTTGAGGCACGCAAAAGTGAATATGTAGACAATAAAAGTGGTATCAGCGCGAGAATGAGCATTACTGCCTATGAAAATTTATTAAGCACTGCCGAACACAGGTGCGTAAGTTCAGGCGCAAAAAAAACAACCATCAGATTTGTTGATGTGTTGGGCATGGTTCCAGCCATCACGGGCAAAATTGAATTGGTTTATGAAGGCGAGCAGGAAGGTGCGGGATTTGTTGCAGAAACATTGATTGGCGCTGCGGCAAAAACATTGTTCACTGCCTATTTTCCTGTCATTAAAAAGTTAAAACATGAGCAGGAAAAAGATGCTTATGATGCCATATTGTTATGGTTTTTTGAAGAAAGTTCTTTTGAATTGATGGATGATGGCACAGAACAGGAATATGCTGATGCTTTGAACCAAATTGCACCATTGGATGCGCTAATTCAAAAATATGTTCCGGAAACAGCTCCCGAAGATGTATTATTTATGAAAGAATTTGTGCTTTGGGCTTTGGTGGAATACAAAAAACTAAATAAGCAAAGAATCACCAAAGGATTTTCCTTCAGAGATACGTTGGGCGCGTATTTGTCAAATTTATAGCAATAATTTTAGGAGAAGTGCTTGCTTAACATCAAAAAATAAATTTCAGCCAAAATTTTAAAACTATCTTTGCGGCCTTAATCGGTTTTAGGATACGTTTATATTATGGAGATAGGAAAAACAGACAATATTAAGGCAATTACTTCTGAAGAAATTGAGAAATGCATTGCCATTTTGTCGCAATTGGTTACAAATACCGATGAGATTTTTGAAATTGCAAAAGAACAAAGAACGGAACTGATAAAAGTTGCCGGAATGTTTTCCAGACCCGATCGGGAGGAATTTTCCCGAAGAAAAAAAGACGGAAAAAAATTGGCGAGACGCAAATTGGAGGCCAAAGAAAAAACAGCAAGAAAAGAAACCGGCATAAGAAACGCCCGTGAAGCATCGGTTTTTGTCGCGCCAAAATTGCTTCCGATGGCTCATTTAGCGAATAAAGAACAAAAAGAATTTGAGTCGCATAAAAACTGCTATGTGTGCAAAACGCCCTTTATAAAAGTGCATCATTTTTACGACAGTATGTGTCCGGATTGCGGCGATTTTAATTACGCCAAGCGTTTTCAAACGGCGAATGTTGCAGGACAAATAGCTGTAATTACAGGTTCTCGATTAAAAATTGGTTATCATATTACCTTGATGTTGTTGCGCGGTGGCGCCACTGTTGTTGCAACTACGCGTTTTCCGGTTGATTCAGCTTTGAGATTTTCACATGAATCTGATTTTGCGGAGTGGGGGCACCGATTAAAAATTCACGGGCTTGATTTAAGACATATTCCAAGCGTAGAAATTTTTTGCAATTTTGTGGAGCAAAAATATGGAAGACTGGATATTTTGATCAACAATGCGGCGCAAACGGTGAGACGGCCTTCCGGATTTTATCAGCATTTGATGAAAAATGAGGAAAGTCCAATGGCATCCTTGCCAAAAAATACACAAGATTTACTGTTTGACCATTGGGGTTGCTTGCAAGAATTATCGGCATTAACTGCAGGTGCGTCATCCAACCAAAATATGCCGGTGACCTGGCACGGACCAGAACCGGGAATTGGATTGCGGGCGTCAGCCAGGTTGTCACAAATTCCATATAGTTTTGACAAAGAACTCGTTACAACAGAAGTTTTTCCGGAAGGAAAACTGGATGCCGATTTGCAACAGGTGGATTTAAGAAAAACAAACAGCTGGCGTTTAAAGCTTGGAGAAATTGAAACCACGGAAATGATAGAGGTACAGCTGGTAAATTCCGTAGCACCTTTTGTTTTGTGCAACCGACTATCTGAAGTGATGAAAAAAGACAACACCGGACAAAAACACATCATCAATGTTTCTGCGATGGAAGGAAAGTTTTATCCATCTTTCAAAGAAGACAGACATCCGCACACCAACATGGCCAAGGCAGCTTTGAATATGCTTACGCATACTTCCTCGGGAACTTTGGCTAAAGACGGAATTTTCATGAATGCCGTTGATACTGGCTGGGTGACTGATGAAGATCCGCTGGAAATGGCAAAAATGAAACAAGAACTGCACGATTTTCAGCCACCGCTTGACATTGTTGACGGCGCCGCACGCGTTATGGATCCGCTTTTTGACGGCATTAACACAGGAAAACATTGGTGCGGAAAATTCTTAAAAGATTACCGACCAATCAGTTGGTAAAAAAACTGCTTTGACTATTTTAATTTTTCCTTAAAAAAATCGATGGTGCGTTGCCAGGCCAACTTTGCCGCTGCTTCATCGTAGCGCGGCGTTGTATCGTTGTGAAAACCGTGGTTAACACTTGGGTAAAAATGCACTTCGTAGTCTTTACGATTCGCTTTTAAAGCAGTTTCATAAGCGGGCCAACCTTCATTAACTCTGGTATCCAGCTCGGCATAATGTATCAATAACGGAGCATTAATTTTTGGGACATCTTTCGCAGTTGGCTGTCCGCCGTAAAAAGGAACAGCAGCAGGCAAATCGGGAATGTTTACCGCCATCATATTTGAAATCCACCCGCCAAAACAAAATCCGACCACACCAACTTTTCCGTTGCATTCCGGATGCACTTTTAAAAACTTATACGCTGCAATAAAATCTTCCAGCATTTCATTAGCTGTTCGTTGTTTTTGCAAGTTTCTTCCATCATCATCATTGCCAGGATATCCTCCCAATGGCGAAAGCGCATCTGGCGCCAGAGAAATAAATCCGGCAAGACCGGCTCTTCGGCCAACATCTTCAATATAAGGATTCAATCCGCGATTTTCATGCACCACAATAATTCCGGGTAACTTGGTTTTACTGTCGGCTGGCCTTGAAAGCAAACCTTTAATTTCTCCGCCGCCTTTTGGCGAATTGTAAGTAATGAACTCTGATTTCAGTCTTTGATCATCGAATGCAATTTGCAACGCCTTATAATTAGGACTCATAAAACTGAGCAACGACGGAACAGTGAGACCGCCAATTGCATAAAGTGACAATTTTTTCATGAAATCTCTTCGTTCAATTTTATTATGCGCGTAGTCATCGTACAAATCGAAAACTTCCTGAGTGATATCTTCTTTGGTTATTTTTTTCATATTTTTCAATTTTTAAAATGAATAAATACAGCAGATTAAGCTCTTAACAAATTACCAGTGTTTGTCAAATATAAATAAATTGGATTAAAAAAAATATTTTTTCGAAAAACCTAGACAGATTTTTTTTTAGAAAAAAACCAGATGCGTTTTTTCTTTGGCGGACTTTCGCTGCCCAACAGTAAAGACAATGTTTTTAAACTTTCGGTACGGTCTGCAATTAATTTTATGATGCTAATAAAAGGAATGAATAAGATCATTCCAGCTGCTCCCCATAAAATTCCGCCGGCAATAATCATAATAATAATGACAAGCGGATTTATTTTTAATCGGTTTCCCACTGCCAAAGGAAATATTATGTTGGCTTCAAGCAATTGAACGAAAGCAAAAATCAATATGACGCCAACCGGATACCAGATAGAATCAAAAGTTACCCAAGAAACTATAATAGGCAAAAGCGAGGAAATGATGATTCCGGCATAAGGAATAAATGTTAAAATTGAGGCAATAAAACCGAACATAAAAGGGTGCGGGATACCAAGAATTGCCAATCCTACGCTATTTAAAATACCCACTATTAAATACACCAACAACATTCCTTTCACAAAATTATAATAAGATTGAATAGTTTCAAGAAGTATTTCGTGTATTGATTCTTTTTTATCCGCAGGAAAAATTTTGTACAGCACATTTGTAAGCATTTCCCGATAATAAAGAATGAGTGTAGAAAAAACAGGAATGATAATTAGGAAAAATGCCGACATAGAAATGGAATAAGCCGTATTCATCAAAAATCCGAAAATTTGTGATCCTGAACCTTTGAGTAAATTTTCGGGAAGCTTTGATAAATCATCAGTATTAATGCCGTATCGTTCTTCAAGAAAAGCATACAATTGCACGAATGATTCTGAGAACTTAACTTTAAACAAGTGCCATTCCTGTAAAAAACCCTCTATTTGTAAAAACAGCAAGTAAATAATGGCTCCAAACAGTATAAATATAGAAGATATAGCCAATAAAATACTTCCCATTTTATTGATGCCTTTTTTTTCCAGCCATTTACAAATCGGATATAAAATAAAGCTTACAAGCAATGAAAAACTTAACGGAATAAATAGGGTTTTACCAAAATAAAGCACTAAAGAAATCAGCACTGTGTATTGAAGGATTTCAAGCACCGGGAATTTTCTTTTTATAGGAACCAATGTTTTGGGAATTTCTGCCATAAGTCAATGAATTTTTTATGGTTCTTTATGATGTTCCAATTGTTTTTCTAAATAAAAATATTAAAATAACTAGTTATAAATTGTTCAAGTCTAGTTTTTTAAAGCAATACATCTTATTATTTAGCTACTCTAATATAATCATTTTTTTTCAGATGTTAAATGACTTATGAAATTTTATTTTGTATTTAAAAATCAATCAAAAGCCATTTTATGAGTTATAAATCAACCACTATTATAAAAAATGTTTATAGTTGCTTTGTGCTCATAAAATGATAGTTTTGATTTCATTAATTTTACGGAATGTACACAACCATTTTAAACCATGTAAATCAGCACATTATTCTTACGGAAAAAGAGCAAGATTATTTTAAATCGATATTATTTCCTGTTGAAATAGGCAAAAGAAAAAAATTGGTGAAGCCCAGCAGGTTTGTTAAACACGAATATTTCGTGATTAAAGGTTGTTTGATTGGGTATTATTTGGATGAAACAGGAAAGAAAAATATTATTCAGTTTGCCATTGAAAATTGGTGGATTGGTGATTTTAATGCCTTTTATAATAGTGTTCCTTCAAAATTTTACATTGAAGCCATTGAAGATTCAACGTTACTGGCGATTCATTATGATGATTTACAGCAACTGTTTGAAAATGTTCCAAAATTTGAGCGCTATTTTCGGATTTTGGTTACCAATGGTTTTATTTCTTTGCAAAGTCGCATTTTATCTTCACTTCAAAACGAAACAAAGACGCGTTATTTAGAATTTTGCAAGGCATATCCAAACATCGAGCAACGCGTGGCCAATTATCATATCGCAAATTATTTGGGAGTTTCAGCAGAAAGTCTGAGCCGTGTTAGACGAAAATTGGTTAAAAAATCGGGATAAATTCCTGATTACACTTTTATTTGCGTTAGGGATAGAGCGGTCTGTTTGAGCACTCCCGTTTTTCACGGGATGCGAGTAGCGATAGCCCGACCCGCCAGCTGGCAGGTAACGCCCACCAAAAAGGCGGGCAAGCCCAAAACTACTATATTTAAATTGCTGAGCTTGTCGGCATTAAACCAAAAAAAAACTAATTTCTTGATGTAGGTCAATTAAATTGCTGTGTTAAAGCCGTAGATTTGTATTTAATCTTTTTAAATGAAAATTATGAAAAACATACTATTTGTATTGACAAGCAACGATTCTTTAGGATCTACCGGACATAAAACAGGTTTTTGGATTGAAGAATTTGCTTCGCCTTATTATTTGTTAACCGACAAAGGTTACAACGTTACGTTGGCATCACCCAAAGGCGGTCAACCACCAATTGATCCTAACAGCGCTGCCGAAAATGCGGCTACTGCGTCTACCAATAGATTTGATAAAGATGAAGCTACAAAGAAAAAATTGGCAAATACCTTAAAATTAGAGGATGTAAACCAAAATGATTTTGATGCAGTTTTTTATCCGGGCGGTCATGGCGTACTTTGGGATCTTGTTGAAGATAAAAAGTCGATTTCACTTATCGAATCTTTTTACAATGAAGGAAAACCGGTAGCATTTGTATGCCACGCTCCGGCAGTTTTAAAAAATGTGAAAGGAAAAGATGGCAAGCCTTTGGTGAACAACAAAAAAGTAACCGGATTTACAAATGAAGAGGAAGCTGCAGTGCAACTTACCGATGTTGTGCCTTTTCTTTTGGAAGAAATGCTTAAAAATAACGGAGGAATTTATTCAAAAATAGGGGATTGGCAGCCTTATGCCGTGGAAGACGGATTGTTAATTACAGGACAAAATCCTGCATCTTCAGAAAAAGTTGCCGAATTATTGGCTAAAAAATTACAATAAATTATGGAAAATAAACAAGCATTATTGCAGCCATACACTAAAAACGGACTGGAATTAAAAAACAGAATTGTGATGGCACCAATGACCAGAAGCAGGGCCGACAATCCGGAATTTAAACCAACGGAAGCGTTGCAAGCCGCTTATTATGAGCAACGTGCCTCGGCCGGATTGATTATCACGGAAGGTGCTCAGGTTTCTAAAATGGCTGTTGGTTACGTAAATACACCCGGAATTTATACAAAAACGCAAGTGGATGGCTGGAAAAAAGTTACCGAACGCGTTCATGTGAAAGGAGGGAAGATCTTTATTCAATTGTGGCACGTGGGCAGGGTTTCGCATCCCGATTTTCATCATGGCGAATTGCCTTTGGCGCC
>JAWOHJ010000205.1:0-10179 GCA_046485225.1 Lutibacter sp.
AAACTTTTTGGCAACGATTTGTATAATTCTGCGCCATATCTTACATCGGGAAACAAAAAAGTGTTTGCGAATCCAAGATTTAAATAGGCATACAATCCTTTTGAAATTTTTGGATACATATCCACTTCCACCTGAATTCCGTTTTCATTAAAGCTCCTTCTGAAGTTCATTTTTGCAGCAACACTTCCGTATTTTGTTTGTCGGCCGTAATTCAACGTATAATATTGCATCGGATCAAAAGTTTCCGAATAAAAATCGACCAACGTTTTAATTCCAATCGAATTGAAACTCAGTGAAGTGTTCAGTTTCTTTTTAAAATCTATCGCTTTTTGGTCATTCGGATTTTGATCCAGCACAAGTTGTATGGTACGCAAAGCTTCCTCTGGATTGTTGGAATTTTCCTGTGCGCTCGCTTTCAAATACAAAATCTCGGCATCCGAAGGAAAATATTTCAATGCATTGTCTGCCATTTCCAGCGCGCTAAACGGCGTGTCGGACCATAACTCATTGTTTATGGCAGCAATCCAGTCGGTTTTTCTTTGCGGATCCTTTTCCAGAATATAGGAAAGCAGTGTTCTTGCCTTGTTGTATTCTCCATCCCAAGAATAAGTGCTCGCCAAAAAAGAACGAATATCATGGTAATCGGGATATTTGGTTAAAATAAAAAGCAAGGTATCCTGCGCCTGTTTTCTTTGATTGTTAAACGCCAGTTCGCGTGCTTTTTTAAATGCAGTGTCGGGGTCTCCTTCAAAAATTTTTTGTTGACTAAAACTTTGAAAGGTCGATAAAAATGCCAATATAAGAATCCAATTAAAACCTTTTTTTGAGATCATTATTTTAAGGAGTTTTTAAAAGTTAGGTATGTTTCATTTTTCGGATGCAATTTCAAAATGCTGTCAATTAATTTATTTGCCCTCAGAAAATTATTCATTATTTTATATGCTTGTACCAAATTAAAACTAATTTCCACATTATCAATTCCACTTTCCTTAGCTTTCATAGCTATATTTTTTGCCTTTTTATTCTTTTTAGACCATCAATACAAATCTAAAAGTGCCAAATAACAATCTGAATAATACGGTTATCTATTTAACACACTTAACAATTCCACCTCAGCTTGTTCATACTTATTATCCCAAGCTAAAACTTTTCCTTTCAATGTTCTGGAATCGGCGGTATTTGGGCGCTCATTTAACAGATAATCACAAAGTAATAAAGCCGTTTTTATAATCCTTATAACCTCATTTATAAAAAACCTCTTCTTATCATTTTCCCCCAACCTTTTTCTTTCTTTAAATAATAATCTACATTTCCTGTAATTGCAGCATACAATATAAATGGATGTGAGATAAAAGGCTCCAGAAAACTTGTTATTAGTAGTTTAATGCCTATTCCTTTCTTTTTATACTGATGGTAAGTTAGTTCTTCAGAAAAAATTGCCAGAATAGTAAAAAGTACTGTAAATAAATAAGCTGCACTAATAAATACAAAAGTATAATCCCACCTAATTTCATCTAAAACAATTAGAAAAATAACATATAAAATACCTAAAACTTCAATGATTGGTGCCAATCTCTCGAAAAAAAACCAATAGGGATAACTTAAAAGTCCAAGTGCCCCGTATTTTGGATTGAAACCGACTTTCCTGTGTTTTCTTAGGGTTTCAATAGTTCCTCTCGTCCATCTGTTTCTTTGAGAAATTAAGGTCTTATAAGTGTCTGGGGCTTCTGTCCAACATAAAGGATCTGGTATATAACCAACCCTGTATTTTTCTTTTCTCTCTTCCATATACTTTCTCATTCTAACAATAAGCTCCATATCTTCACCAACAGTATTGGTATCATAGCCTCCAACTTCAATTACAACTTTCTTGTCAAACATCCCAAAAGCTCCTGAAATTACAAGCAAACCATTAAGTCTGCTCCAAGCCATTCTACCTAGAAGAAATGCTCTTAAATACTCAAGAATTTGAGCCCTTTCAATCATTTTATTAGGCAAATTTATATCCAATAACTTTCCATCTTTAATACTACAAGAATTTGCAACTCTAAGCACACCTCCTGTGGCAATAATTTTTTCATCACTAACTTCTAAAAATGGTTTAATCATTTTTTGTAAGGCATCTTCCAGCAACAAACAATCCACGTCTATACACAAAACGTAACTATTTTTACTAATATTCAAGCCCATATTTAATGCATCTGCCTTTCCTCCATTTTCTTTATCAACAACCGTTAATTTTTCAAATGCAGGATTTGTTGATTTGTAGACTCCATTTCTAATTGGTTTTGTTGGCAGCTTTTCATTAATTAATAAGTCTATTTTAACAAGATTATAGGCATTAATTAGTTTTTCCAAACTATCATCAGTGCTTCCATCATTTACTATTATTACATCATAATTTGCATAATGGCTAGACAATAATGATCTTGTATTTTCAATAATGCTAAGGCTTTCATTAAATGCCGGTGCTATAATTGAAATTGAGGGAGAAATAATTGAAGATAAAATTTCATTATAATTAACAAAACTGTTTTTCTTCATATATTCAACAGTTTCAAAAGCAGAAATTATTGCCAAAATGGTATAAGAGGCAATTGCGAAAATTGTAAAAATAAAGAATAATGAATTAAATATAATTACTGTAATTTCTAAAATACTTGCATTCATACTTGGCCAATTTCTAAAAAATTAAATATTTTAACGTATGCTGGATCTGTTGATATGGTTTTTAAAGTTTTAAATTTTTCAACATTAAGAATTTTTAAAATTTTAAGAGTTACAAACTTAACTTCGAAGTCCTCATTAATTATATTCTCAAGCAAAAATGCTTCATCACTTATTTCATATAAATTTTCAAGCAGTTTTAAAAAGGCATACTGTTCTTCCTTACTTAGATCATTGAATTTATTTTTTAAAATATTTTTTGCCTCAATAACTTGTAACTGGGCTAGAACATTAATTACATCAATTCTTATATTTTTATTTTGATGTGACAGCAACTCCAACAAAGTATCTTTCACTTCAAACTGATTATAAATTTTAGCAAGTTTTAAAGCAAAAATCACAACAGAATCATTTGTTGACCTCAACCAAGGAGTTATTTCTGGCAGTTCCTGATCATCAAACCGCTGAAGCACTTCTAACAACTGAATCTGATTCCACTCTGAAAGTGGTGTTTCTATAATATTCAAAAACTCGAGTCCTTTAAAATTAAATAATGTAACAAGGTAAAGCTGCACTTCCTTTTGAATTTCCTTTTTAGGATGATTTACAAAAGCAATAACCTCATTATAAACTTCCTTTACTTGTAATTGCCTAAGTTCTCTAATTGCTGTAGCTATTATGTGCCATTTTTTTCTTTTTAATCGAGCCAATGCATAATCTACAAGTTTGGTTTGAAAATAAAGTTTTTGAATAGACTCAGCCATTTCTCCCGATATTTCATTTCTCAACCTTAATAATGTTGAAACGATAATTCTTCTTTTGAATCTATCGGCGGAACAATTTTTCAATTTATCAATAATTACTTGTTGTTCCGCGCTAATTTCATCTTCTTGATTACCCGCATACAAATACGTTATAAGATCCGATTCATATTCTTTTTGGTATTCGGCGATTGTTTTTTCATTTCTTCTTAAGTGACCTCTCAAATATTTAAGGTTTACCGTTAAAATTAGGATGGAAACAAATAATAAACAGCTTGTTACCCAAACCACCTGGATGATGGCTGGTGCATTTTCGAAATAATCAAATAGGTATTGAACACTTTCCATAATGTCTGTTTCTTGAATAGAACAACTAATTTAACGCAACAATCTTTTCACCCGAATCACCAATTCGTTGGGGCTAAAAGGTTTTCCCATAAAATCATTGGCGCCTAAATTAAATGCTTTGAGCACCATTTCTTCCTGGCCTGCGGCCGAAAAAACGATAATGGGCGTTTGCTTGTTTAATTTGTTGCGCACATGGCTAATGACTTCCAGGCCACTAATAAAAGGCATCATAATATCGGTCAAAATTAGCTCGGGATCGTGTTGCTCAATCATTTCAATGGCTTCTTTACCGTCAACGGCAATGAGCAATTTATAGCCTTCCTTTTCCAATCTGAACTTCAACAACAATGACAACGTAGAATTGTCTTCGGCTAAAACAATTTTTTTAGCATCACTCATTTTTCAATAATTTTAATTCTGTTAATAATTCGTCGTTAACGTGTTTAAAAATTTCTTTGCAAGAATTAAGCAGTGTACCGGCATCCTCCAGGTTTTTTTCTTCTCTAAATTTTTGAGCCAATACGTGAATGATTGGTCCCATATCTGAAATTCCAAACATAGTAATGCTGGGTTTAATTTTATGGGTGGCTTCGTACAAAACTTTCCAGTTTTTGCGTTTAAATTCCTTATCCACCACTTCAAAAAACTCATTAAAATCTTTAAGGAATGATTCTATCAGCAATATTAAAATAGCGCTTTCTCCTTGGGTTTCTTCATATAAAAATTTCAGATCTATGTACTTTTTCTCTGCTATTGTTTCCGAATCTCCTTGTTTGTCATTGGCATATTTTAAATTTCGCTCTTTGGAAGGTATTCCATACTTTTCCAAAATATTATAGAGTTCCCTTGGCTTAAAAGGTTTAAAAATATAGTCATCCATCCCTGAAGATTTGGCAAGACTAATATCGGCATTGGTGGCATAAGCTGTCATCGCAATGATTGGGATTTTGGCCACTTTTTTTGAAATATCATTTTTAATGATTTTGGAAGCCTCGTAGCCATCCATCACAGGCATTTGAATGTCCATCAAAATAAGGTCGTACATCTTTTTTTGCACTTTTTTAACGCCTTCAATCCCATTGTTTGCAATATCAACGGTGCATTTCCATCGTTCTAACCTTGTTTTCGCGAGCAATTGATTTGTTTTATTGTCTTCTACCAATAAAATAGAAAGCTCCAACGGTTCTTTCATCACAAATTCTGGTTCAACCTCGTCTGTATAGACATTTACCAGGTCTTTTTTCAATGGCAAGGTAATTTTAAACACGCTTCCCTCTCCAAATATACTTTCAACTTTGATAGATCCGTTTAACAAACCAACCAATTTTTTAACAATGGTAAGTCCCAATCCTGTACCGCCATAAATACGGGAAGTATCGCTCTTTGCCTGAGAAAATGCGCCGAAAACCGTATTTATTTTGTTGGAAACTATTCCAATTCCGGTATCTCTGACTTCAAAATATATTTCTGAAGTGTCATCCGTTCCATTGAGTTCTTTTAGCATTACGTGCACCGAGCCTTTGTTGGTGAATTTAACGGCATTTCCAATTAAATTCAGCAAAATTTGTTCGACCCTGGTTGGATCTCCAATGACATGAATGGGTGTGTTTGGCTCAATTTTAAGGTCTAAAGAAATCTTCTTTTCATCGGCCCTTAATTTCATTAATTTTAAAACCGTTTGAAAAGATTTATGCAGGTTGAAAGGAATCTCTTCAATTTTGAGCTTTTCAGATTCCAACTTAGAAAGGTCGAGGACATTATTAATCAAGGAAAGTAAAATTTCACCAGAATTTTTCATCGTTTCCAAATGCGATCTTTGTTCAGGATTTAGCTGTGTTTCTAACACCAAATCGGTGAATCCGATTACCGCATTTAGGGGAGTCCTGATTTCGTGGCTCATATTGGCCAAAAACTCATTTTTTACTTTTAAAGATTCCTCGGCGAAATCCTTTGCTTTTTTTAATTCAAGCTCTGTGGAGATTCTTTGGGTAATATCGGTTCCAATGGAGATATAGGTGCCGTTGGTGCCTTTTGACAGCTGCCATTCAATCCATATATAATCGCCGTTGGCAGTTTTGATTTTTCGCTTGGAGATGTCGACAAAACTCTTTTTATTTAAAAAAACATAATTATAAATGGCGTTTTTTACCTGTTGCGCTTCTTGCTGATTTTCATAAGTCAGCTTCCACCATTTATCGCCCAAAATATCATCAACTTTATAGCCCAGCATTTTTTCGACAGCGGGTGAGGAATAGATGATATTTCCCTCTTTGTCGCTCACCATCAGCATAGACTCCACGCTTTTCAAAATGGTGTCGGATTGTATTTTGATTTCCTCGGTTTTTTTCCATTCGGTGATGTCTACACCTCCAGAAACAAAAATATTATTGGGGCTAAGCGAATCACGCCATTCAATCCATTTCATGCTGCCATCTTTACAACGCAGTTGCCGATCATATGGTTTTGGGTCGATCTTAATTTTTTCTGAAGCAATATCACACACTCTATTTTTAAATAATTGGCCTTCTTCTTTTGAAAAAAAAGTCAGATCCCACCATTTTTCTCCCAAAAGATGGTCCACTTTATAGCCAATTATTTGTTCGGTAGCAGGAGAAACATAGGTGATTAGCCCGTTTTCATCACAAGAAATAATTATTAAATTAACTTCATTAAGTAATAATTCGGAAAGTTTTAATTTTTCAATTTCAGTATCTTTTTTCAATATGCTGTTTTATTTAAAAATGTTTTTATTATTTTTTGTTGGGGGCAAATTAATCTCAAACACTTGTAAATATAATTAAATAAAGTATTCCATAAAAATTAAACATAAAGCAATGTTAAAAATCGGTTTCGTTTAGCCTCAAAACATAAGTAGCGCCAAAATAATTGAAGCAATACCAATGGTTATTCCTGTAATGCCCAAAAAACCGGATGATTTTTTATTATGCCTTTCCACCTTCATAACATCTTCTTTTATAAGCACTGTTTTTGTTATTTCACCATCAATGGTTTTAATGCCGTAATACGTATTTTCCTTAAGTTCAACAGATTCATAAATATATTGATCACCATTTGTCATGGTCACTTTTACAACTCCTATTTGCTCAGCCCGGGAAGCCTCTTCTAAATTGGTAGATTTCTTATAGGTACTGCAACTTTGCAGTAGCATTAAAACTAAAAATAGCATTATAATTTTGAAAAAATTATAATTGCATGATTTTTTAAGAATGATCATTTTGAAGAAATTTTAATGTTTGGAAAATTGCTACAATTTACATTTAATTTGACAAAAAACAAATTTTCCAAATTTACGGCATTCCAAGCATTAAATTCATCAAATCAATTGCTTAAATAATTTAAATGAATTTTAAAAATTCTTCAATTTTACGCTATATTTGTTATGGAAAATACCCAATAAATTTTTCAATATCCAACAATGAATTGTGTTAACTAAAGGGTGAATTTGCCTCTTGAAAAAAACCATCATTTTTTACCATGCTGCTTAAGCGCTTAAAATGATTGGTACGAATCTTGTTTATCATTTATTTTCACAAAGAAAACAAGCAAGGTTTCTTGAGCTCATTAAATTGCTTGTCAATAATTTCTATACGATTGAAAACTTTTAATTAAAAATTAAAACAGATGAAACGAGCCATAACAAATTTTGATACACTCAGAAATGATTATTGGCGAACTGCATCTGTACCAATAAAAAATAAAATATAAACAGATGAAACGAGCCATAACAAATTTTGATACACTCAGAAATGATTATTGGCGAACTGCATCTGTACCAATAAAAAAATAAAATATAAACAGATGAAACGAGCCATAACAAATTTTGATACACTCAGAAATGATTATTGGCGAACTGCATCTGTACCAATAAAAAATAAAATATAAACAGATGAAAACATTGATTACTTTATTCACTATATTATCCTTTGTTTCTGTAAAAAGTCAGGAAACTTTAAGCATTAAAGCAACTTTCTTTGGACATGAAGAAGGATTCTACTATTTCACCGACTATAATGACAACAGTTTCTTTTTTGAAGGTGTTGAAGCTGCAGCTAAAGAAAAATTCGACCTCACCAAAAAAGATTTTATTTATAAAAAATTTAACATCACTTACAAAGTTGTAACCACAAAAGGCGAATATGGAGAGGAATATTACGCTTCAATTATTGTTGATTTGGTGTTGGAAAAGTAATTTGTAAAAGTTTAATGCATTTCACTGTAAAGTATAAATTTAAAATATTTTTTTAGAAAATATCATCTTCATAATGACTAAAATAATTAATCCTTTAAAAGAAACTTCACCCAATCCAAAAGTAAATGGAGCCGTTAAAAGAAACTTTTTGTTTATTTCACGTTGGGGTGAATCTTTGGATATTGCCTATGCAACCTTGTTAGAAGGAAATCCCGTTAAATTATATATTGAAGAAAAACCTTACCGGGAAATAGGCTATGGTTTTGTAACAAAAGTGTTGGATTGGAAAAAACATGTTGATTGGGCCGATGTTATTATTTTTGATTATACAGGCTTTGGAAAAGTGTGCGCCGAATTACGCGCGAAAGGCAAAGTTGTATTTGGCGGATCGGAATATACCGATAATTTAGAGCTGGACCGTAATTTTGGTCAGGATGAACTTAAAAAACATAAAGTAAAAACTTTGCCATGGAAAGAGTTTTTTAATTTTAAGGATGCCATAGCGTATGTTCAAAAAAATCCAGATGCTTATGTAATTAAACCAAGCGGAGAAACCCAGGAATTTAAACAACTGCTTTTTGTTGGAAATGATGATGAAGGCTTAGATGTGATGCGGGTTTTAAAAGCCTATGAGAAGTCGTGGGGAAATGATTTTGGCACTTTTCAACTGCAGCGAAAAGTAAAAGGTGTTGAAATTTCGGTATCTGCTTTTTTTAACGGTACCCAATTTATTTATCCGCTTAATATTACTTTTGAACATAAAAAACTTTTTCCTAAGGAATTGGGTGTTTCCACCGGAGAAATGGGAAGCAGCATGTTTTGGGTGAAAGATTCCCCAATATTTGATGCGACCTTGAAAAAATTTGAATCCACCCTGGCCAAAAAAAATTTTAGAGGTCATATCGATATCAATTGTATTGTAAACGGAAATGGCATTTATCCTTTAGAATTTACCTCTCGCTTTGGATTTCCGCAAATATTTATTCAACGCGCCGGTGTTCACGAACCTTTTGGTAATATGCTTTATAAAATAGCAAACGGTGAAAATTTTACCATCAACGTAAAAAAAGGTTTTCAAATTGGCGCTTTTGTGGTAGTGCCGCCCTTTCCTTTTGATGATAAAAAAACTTTCAACCTGTTTTCGAAAGATTCTGTAGTTATTTTCAAAAAAGAAATGAAAGAAGGCATTCACCCGATGCATTTAAAAAAAGTAAATGATGAATGGCTGATCACCGCCGATACCGGCATTGCAGTATTGGTTACGGGCACAGGAATCACTATGAGAGATGCGCAAAAAATGATGTACAATCGTATTGGAAATCTCATTGTGAATAACTGCTATTACAGAACAGATATTGGCGACCGCTGGCTGGAAGATTCTGACAAACTTATGTCTTGGGGATTGTTGTAAAAATGAGTGCCTAAAGTGTCGTAATTTAAATCGCGAAGTATATTGTATTCCTAGGCTTACCAAACCGCAAAGGCGCAAATTACTTCAGCAATATTAAAGAAATTGCGAACTTTGCGTAAAACTTCGCGAGACTTACGGTTAAAATAGGCGGTAAGTTAATTACTCATGCACAATCTTTTAAAAAACTGATTAGTTACAAATTTTTTAAAATATGAACATCCAATTTAGCAACGCAACCGAAAATCCCGAGCAGTTTTTTAACATGTTGCCTGAGGACTGGAAACCGTATCTCGTTCCATATTGGGAAGACTACAAAGATGCTGCAAAAATTTATGTGTTGAAAGAAAATGAGGAAGTGGTTGCCGGCGGACTCGTTTTTTCTAAAAGTCTCCCAGATATGAGCGACTTTGAAAAATCGCTGCAACACTTGTTTAAAGAAGGTTATTTATACATTGGTTTTATCTGGGTTCCGCTGGAAAAAAGGAATCGAAATTTGGCATCCCAATGGCTCTCTTTGTTAAAAAACCAAGATCCTACCCAAAAATATTGGCTCACCATTGAAGAAGAATGGCTAAAACATTTCTATGAAAAAAACGGGTTTGTTTTGATTGAAGAAAGTAAGAATGAAGTTGATAAAGAGTGGCTGTTTACTTGGAGACCGAAGTCGGAAGACCGAAGTCGGAAGACCGAAGTCGGAAGACCGGAGTCGGAAGACCGGAGACCGAAGACCGAAGACCGAAGTCGGGAGACCGAAGTCGGAAGGAAGCACAAATCAAATTCCC
>JAWOHJ010000353.1:0-2877 GCA_046485225.1 Lutibacter sp.
ATCCACCCCGTTCGCCGTCGCTCGCATCGGCCCTCCCCCCATCCAGAGCAGAATCGACCGACAGTCTACCCCGACCCACGCCTCCGCTTCGTGCATGCTTGCCGAAAGAACACGATGCTCCAGCACCAAGTGTCCCCCAGTACTTGTCCAGGTGCTTCAGCACGATCCAAGCCAACGGCCCGTCCGGATGGTTCCGAACCGTCGTTTGTTGCCGCAACTCCTGGCGCAACTGCTCCAGCACCCGCTTCATCGCCGGTGGGTCACAAGAATCGGACGTGTGTCTAATCACAATTTATCTTTATCAGGTGGTTCAGATAATATCACAGCATTTTTAGTGTCGGATTCAATCAAGAAGAAGGAATCTTAAAAGACAATGATTTTGACAGACTTACCTTACGTAGCAACGTGGATTATAAAATAAGCGAAAAGTTTAATTTTGGTCATAATGTAAGTGTTCAGTTGGCGAATGTGACTCCAAAAGGCTACAGCGCCTTTACAAACGCATATAAACAAGCTCCAATTGTTCCTGTTAGAGACGAATTAGGAAGGTTTGGTTCCTCAACAGCATTTAATAATGTTGGCAATCCGGTAAAAGATTTACATTTTCAAGACGAAGAACAAAAATATTTTAAAATTCAAGCTTCCTTTAAAGCAGATTATAAAATCATAGAACCGTTAACATTTACCTCTCGTTTTTCTGTAGAAACTGAAAATGGACGAATGTATAATTTTCAAGACAGATTAGGATCTTTCTTAGCCAATGACCCTGGAAATATAGAAGCTAATTTTGAAAAGGATAATGAAAATCCGGCAAAAACAAGACTTAGTGTTACCCATACCAATAATTATCGCTGGTTTTTAGACAATTACGTTACTTTTAATAAAACGTTTAATGAAGACCATACCGTAAATGCCACTTTGGGGATTACTGCGGAAGAAAATAGATCAGAATTTTTAACGGGAACAAGAAATAACGTGCCATTAAATTCAAACTTAAAATACATTTTAAGTATTGGTGATGAAGATAATACACAACTTTCCGGGGGATCAATTAGCGTAATGGACAGGTTGTATTCTTATATCGCAAGGGTAAATTATGATTATCAAAACAAATATCTTTTAAATGCTTCGTTCAGAAGAGATGGTTCCAGCAAATTTCAACAAGGAAATAAATTTGGTAATTTCTTTGCGGTAAGTGCCGGATGGGTATTAACTGAAGAAGCTTTTATGCAGGACGGCATATTTAATAAACTAAAACTGCGAGCAAGTTACGGTGAACTGGGAAATCAAAACGTTCCCTTTAATATTGTAACAGCAACAACAGGAAGTGGAGGATTCTATGCATTTGGGCCAAACCAAGATTTACAACAAGGAATTACCATTACCGGAACTGTTGAAGAAGATTTAACTTGGGAAACAACCAATGAAATAAATTTAGGAGTTGAGTATACGTTGCTTGACAATAAATTAAGCGGCGAGGTAGATTATTATAAAAGGGTTAACAGCAATGCAGTTTTAGGAATAAAACTTCCAGATGTTTTTGGTTTTGATCCCTATAACTCTCACGTTGGCGAAGTTGTCAATCAGGGAGTTGAAGTCCTGTTAAACTGGACAGATAACATCAATGATAATTTAAAATATTACGTGGGCGGTAATTTCTCATACAATAAAAATGAGTTGACCAAAGTAACCAACCCTTTCTTTGAGGAACAACGGGGCGGCAGCATTGACAACGGTCAATACACTAAAAAAATTGCTGTAGGCCAACCATTGGGAAGTTTCTTTTTATATGATGTGATAGGAATTGACGACAGAGGTGAATTTGTATATGATGATGTAAACAATAATGGCATTACAGACGAGGGAGACAGAAAATTCTTTGGATCATACATTCCAAAATATTACTTCGGTTTTAACTTTGGACTGGAATACAACAATTTTGATTTTTCTGTTGACACCTATGGAAATTTTGGCAATAAGGTTTATAACGGTAAAAAAGCGCAACGTCTTGTAAACGAAAACATTGAGCAATCAACCTTTAACAACCGATGGACTTCCGGCGGACCAAGCAATACTGGCTCTATTGCCTTTAATGAAGTGCCGTTGTCTTCTAATTACTATTTAGAATCTGGAGATTTTTTTAGAATCAACAATATTACTCTGGGTTATACCCTACCTGAAAATGTTATAAAGGCTTTTTCTAAAATAAGAATTTATGCATCAGCAAAGAATCCGTTTATTGTTAAAAGCTTTTCCGGTTACACACCTGAATTGTCGGGAGATCCTCTTGGCACCGCAGGAATTGAGTTGAATGCATATCCAACATTGCAATCATATTTTATAGGAATAAACACATCATTTTAAATAACATAGAGAGATGAAAAATTTAATTAAAAATACTATTCGCAATAAAGCTTCACTGATAGTGTTGCTATTGCTAATGATTTCATGCAGTGAAGATTTTATTAATGTGGAAGCCAATCAGGAAACAGAAGAAGCATTAACTGCCGACAAAGCACCTGAACTTGTAAATGCTGTATATAACAGCTTTTTAACCTGGCAAATGAGTTCATTCTCTTGGAATGGCATAACAAGCATCACCACGGATGATGCCGATAAAGGGAGTACCCCAGGTGATACGGGAAATGATAAACATTTGTTGGACGCCCTTGCTTTCGATTCCTCAACCATATCTTTTGCTGAAGTATGGAGTGCACATTATGCCGGTATTCAAAGAGCAAATCAGGCCCTTAACAGACTACAGGGATTTGAAATGGAAGAACCTTTAAAAAACAGGTTAATTGGTGAAGCTAAATTTTTAAGAGCCTTAATGTATTTCAGACTGGTACAATCATTTGGAGGCGTTCCGTTAATAAC
>JAWOHJ010000041.1:0-13798 GCA_046485225.1 Lutibacter sp.
AGAAATCGATACATTTTAAGTATTGTTCCGGTTCAGGAGCAATGGAATTACACAGTAGGAGCTTCATACAAGCATTATGCGGGAAATTCTATGCAACAGGTTGTGGTGAGCAGAAATGAGCTAAGCAACAATGCTAAAAAGTATTTTAATAATACCGCCAATGCTTCCGATTTGTTGCTGGACTATACTTCTAAAGAAATTGAAAATAAGTTTAGGTTCGAAAACACATCAACTTCAGCAAATAATTACAAATTGTCTGTTGGTTTTGGTTTGGAGCAAGCCAAATACACCAATGAAACATTTCAAAAAACAGCCAATTCAGATGGGCTTTCTGAAGTAAATTTTTCTTCTGAATTGGCGATGTTTAAATACGCGGTATTTGGGCAAATTTCAAAAAAATATTTCCAATCCAAATTGGGCGCTTCCTTTGGTGTGCGTTTGGATGGCGCAGACTATAATGCCGAAATGCGCAATCCGCTCAATCATTTTTCGCCTAGAATTTCCTTGGCATACTCACTTTCAGAAAAGCTCACTTTAAATGCAACAGCCGGTATTTATTCCCAGCTTCCAACCTATACTATTTTAGGATTTAGAGATTCGGAAAACAATTTGGTTAATAAAAACAACGGATTAAAATATATTCAGGCAAACCATTGGGTAAGCGGATTTGAATTTGCACCAAACAACAGTTCAAAAATTAGTGTTGAAGGATTTTATAAAACGTATAAAAATTATCCTTTTTCTGTCAGAAATCAAATCAGCCTGGCAAATTTGGGAGCTGACTTTGGGGTAGTTGGAAATGAAGAAGTAACATCAAATTCTGAAGGAAGGGCTTATGGTTTTGAACTCTTTGCACAAAAGAAGTCTTATGCAGGTTTGTACGGAATTTTATCTTATACTTTTGTGGTGAGTGAATTTAAAGACAATCTTAACAACTATATTCCTTCAACCTGGGACAACAAACATTTATTGACCTTAACAGCCGGAAAAAAATTAAAAAGAAATTGGGAAATAGGCGGTAAATATAGATTGGTTGGCGGACGGCCATATACGCCTTATGATATGGACGCATCTTCTGAAATTGCAAATTACGATGTGACCAATCAGGGGATTTTAGATTATAGCCAATTGAATACAGAACGATTTAAAACCTTTTCACAATTGGATCTTCGGATAGATAAAACATGGTTTTGGAAAAAATTCTCCCTGAATTTTTATTTGGATGTGCAAAATGTATTAGCAGGCGAAGCAATTGAGCAACCTTATTTAATTCCGACTTTGGATCAAAACGGCAATAAAGTAATTGATTCCAATAACAGTTCCAAATATGTGTTGGAAAGTATAGAAAATACTTCAGGCACCGTGCTGCCAAGGTTTGGTATTATTCTCGACTTTTAACGATTATTTACAACAAGTGTATCTAAATTTAAACGTGTTTTAAGCCATTTTTTCAATCTAATTTCTTCTTGACGTTTATTTTTCACGGCTGCATACCATTCGGCATTAAAAGCGGTAATTGTATCTATCTTTTTGAAATTGGTTTTATATTGCAAGGTATAACTCAATTGTTTTAAACCAGCGTAATTGATCAAGGCTTCTTTGCTAATTTGCCCAAAAGGGATTTGATACGCATAAAATTTACTTAATTCAGCTTCCAGTAATTTAATTTTATCTTCTTTTTCTCTTAAAGATTCATCTCTTGAGGAAATTAATTTTTGATTTTGGGAATATAATTCAGTTAGATTTTGAACTTCGTGTATTAAATCGGAATCAACGCCTTGTTCAACGATTAATTTAGTGTTATTAAGCCCATATTTTGGAAGTCTTGAAGTCCAATAGGTAATTTCTTCCTCAGAAAGCTTATTGCCATAAACATAAATTTTTATGGTTTTGTCATTGTAATTCAGATCTTCATCTTTCTCATCAATAATGCTAATACCACTCTTTTTTAGGTCGGCAATTAAATTTTCTGCAGATTGTTTGAACTGATTTATTTTGAATAGGTTGAAAAACAGATAGATGCTTCCCGCAAATACTAAAAATGCAACAATTGAGGCAATACGCGCTATCCGTTTTCTTTTAGCAGAATCGAGATATTTAAACATTGGGAAATGTAAAAATTTCACAATTACAAAAGTTGCCAAAGCAATAAATATGGTGTTGATGCTAAATAAAAACATAGCGCCACCAAAATAACTAAAATTCCCAATTGCAAGTCCGTATCCTGCCGTGCAAAGCGGCGGCATTAAAGCAGTGGCAATAGCAACGCCGGCAATGGTATTTGTTTGTTTGTTTCGTCTGCTTATGGCAACAATCAATGCCAAACCACCGGCAATGGCAATAAATACATCACGAACATCGGGTGAAGTTCTTGCCAAAAGTTCAGGCGTTTCATTTCTGAATATTGGAATTAGAAAGAAAAGAAATGAGGTTAGCAAACTCAACACTACCATAACGCCCAAATTGGTGAGGGAACGTTTTAAAGTGTCAATATCATTGGTGCCAATCGACAATCCGACACCTAAAATAGGACCTAATAAAGGTGATATAAGCATCGCACCAATTACAACGGCAGGTGAACTAATATTTAACCCAATTGAAGCGATTAAAATAGAAAAAACCAAAACCCAGGCAGCATGGCCTTTCATCGATATGTTTTCTTTTATGTCTTCAATAGTCGCTTCTTTATCGGTGTCATGGCTAATATCCAATAAATTGAATAAAAATTGTTTTAGGGTTTCCCAAGCTTCTTTTAATTTTTTCTCTTCGACCGGCTTCAAGTCTTTTTCGTCCTCCATAATTACATTTTTTGGTTTTATTCTAATAGGTGCTGCAATTCATATCTAGTTGTTTTGGGCCTGCCTGCCTGCCTTTTTGGTTGGCGTTACCACAAGGGTCGGGCTTTTCGTTCCAAACTTTTTACGCTGAAAAAGCGCAAAAAGGTTTTACGCTGCAATCCCTAACGCAAATGCTTTTGCAAATAGAACTTTATCCATTTTTTCAAACAAAATCTTTTCCAAATTCGTTTTTTACTGCGGAAGTGATTTGTTTTATATCTTGTTCTTTATCTTTTGGGCAAATAAGAATTACATCATCTTTTTCAACTACAATATAATCATTTAATCCTTGAATTACCACACGTTTTTTGGTTTGTGTTTTCACGATATTATTCGATGAATCAATATAAATAACTTCACCGCCCAAAGTGGCGTTTTGATGCGAGTCTTTTTTTAATTCATTATACAAGGAACTCCAGGTTCCCAAATCATTCCATGCAAAATTTACCGGCAATACATAAACGTTGATGGCTTTTTCCATAATGCCAAAATCTATGGAGATATTTTCTGAAAATGCATAATTTTCTTCAATAAACTCGTTTTCTAAAGCAGTGTTGTAATTGTTTTCTCCGTTTGAAAATAGCGTATACATTTCAGGTAAATGTGTTTCAAAAGCCTTTAAAATGCTTTTTGCACTCCACACAAAAATGCCGGCATTCCATAGGTAATCACCACTTTCTAAAAATTGTTTGGCAATTTCCAAATTGGGTTTTTCGGTAAACTTTTTTACTTTTTTCAGTTCGTTTTCTGAATTTTCAAACTGAATATAACCGTAACCTGTATTTGGCGTTGTTGGTTGAATTCCCAAGGTTAAAAGTGCATCATTTTCCGAACAAAAATCGAAAGCAGTTTTAATGTTTTTTAAAAATTCCAGTTCATCTTCAATCCAATGGTCAGATGGTGCAATTACCATAATGCCTTCCGGATTTTCATTATAAATTTTAAAAGCGCTGAATAAAATACATGGCGCCGTATTACGCATGGCTGGCTCTAACACCAATTGCTTCGATGAAATTTTTGGCAACTGCGCCAACACCAAATTTTCGTATCTTTTGTTGGTGGCGATTAATATATTTTCTGAAGGAATTATTTTTTCAAACCGGCTGAAAGTTTTTTGGATTAAGGTGCTTCCGGCACCCAACATATCGTGAAATTGTTTTGGAAACTGTTCTGTGCTCATTGGCCAAAATCGGGAACCGACGCCACCGGCCATAATTACGGCATAATAATTCTTGTTCATCCTCATAAATTTATAGGACAAAAATACGAATTATCTTTGTTTTGTTGGCAATGACCTTTTTTATTGTGCAGTCAGGGTTTCCACTTCGGCATTTGGGTTGAATAAATAGACCTTTTTGCTGGCCATTTCTATGCATTCAAACCTCGTTCTTCTTTTTGCCCCTTTTTTATAAGCTTTGTTGTTGAAGCTAAAAAAACTTCCGGTTTCCAATTCAAATATAAAACGCTTTCCCGTATTTTCATTGTACTCGTTTAATGCACGCGTTAAATTCACGTCGGCTCCGGTACTCGCTTTCGGATTTTTAAGATAATTTGCCAAATAAGGAAGTAGGTGCGACGGATATATGGAAGGCTGCAAAAAAGGCAACATTAAATGCTGAAAATTTTGTTTCCATTCTTTGCCGTGCGGTTTTACCCTTTTGTGCTTTTTGAAAGTGACCCAATGCGCCAATTCGTGAATTAGCGTAAATAAAAACTGGTATTGATTTAACGTGTTGTTTAAGGTAATTTGAAAATCGCCGTTTATTTTTCTTTTAAAATCGCCATGTTTTGTTGCCCTGTTGTTTACAATTTTGATGTGAATAGGATGATCCATCAAAATTTCTTCAACCAATTCAACCGAATTTTCAGGAATATATTTTGAAAGTATTTTCATATAAAATTAAGGCGTTGTTGAAGAAACCTGTAATAGTTTTCCGTTGTAAAATTTGTTTCCCGTCAAGGCAAAATTGTAAATATAATTAGCCATTTCTTCGGCGGAAACAGAAGCTTTATATCCTGGAAATGCTTCTTCCAGCATTTCTGTTTGCACTGCTCCCAAAGCCAAGGCGTTAAAGGAAATTTGCTGCTCCTTGTATTCTTCGGCCAACACTTCGGTCAAGGTTAACAAAGCGCCTTTTGACGAACTGTAAGCCGCCAGCCCGGGGAATTTCATGCTGCCCTGAATGCCGCCAATACTGCTGATATTTACCACGTGACTTCCTTTTTTTAAATAGGGAATAAGCACTCGGGTAAGTTCGGCAACTGCAAAAACATTGACTTTATAAACTTCCAAAAAATCTTCTGAAGTTAAATTTCCAAAAGGTTTGTTGATTAATTTTCCTGCATTATTGATCAATATATCAACCTGCTTCCAGTTTTTGCTGACAAAATCTGTTACTTTTTTTAAGTCGTTTTCAGCAGATAAATCCACAGAAATAGCGGTAATATTTTTCAGGTTCAGATTTTCCAACGGCGCTGTATTTCTTGATAAAGCCAAAACCTGATAATTATTTTTGGCAAACAATTGTGCCAGTTCAAAACCAATTCCGCGACTTGTTCCTGTGATAATAATGTTTTTCATATTCTAAATTTTCAACAACAAACCAAACTAATCATTATTTTGATATATTTGGTAAAATTAAACCATTTTAACCTTTCTACTTATGAAAAAATTAACCATTTTTATTTTTCTGTTTTTTATGGCAACATCAATTTTTGCACAAAAAACATATTTGCACTGCGGAAAATTAATTGACACTAAATCTGGAAAAATTTCTACAGAAATGACAATAATTATTTCAGGAAATAAAATTTTAGGTGTTCAAAAAGGATATATTTTTTCAGATGATCAAAAAGATATGTTGATAGACTTGAAACAAAAAACTGTTATGCCCGGTTTAATTGATATGCATGTTCACGTCGAATTTGAAATGAGCCCATCTAGATATATAGATGAATATACTTTGAATGAGGCTGATATAGCATTTAATTCTGTAAAATTTGCTGAAATAACATTGTTATCCGGTTTTACTACTGTTAGAGATTTAGCAGGAACTGGAGTGAATGTTTCACTTCGTAATGCAATTAATTCAGGAAAAATTAAGGGTCCAAGAATTTTTACAGCTGAAAAAGCGTTAGCTACAACAGGTGGGCACGCCGATCCCACAAATGGAAGCAGCAGAAAATTAATGGGAAATCCAGGACCTAATGAAGGTGTTGTAAATGGTGTTGAGGATGCTATAAAAGCGGTACGTCAAAGATATAAAAATGGTGCTGACTTAATTAAAATTACTGCAACAGGTGGTGTTCTTAGTATGGCAAAAAGTGGTCAAAATCCACAGTTTACTATTGAAGAAATTAAGGCAATAACTGAAACTGCAAAAGATTATGGCATGCACGTTGCAACACACGCACATGGTGATGAAGGAATGAGACGAGCAATTTTGGGAGGCGTTAAAACCATTGAACACGGCACTTTAATGTCTGAAGAAACAATGGATTTAATGATTAAGCATAATGCCTATTTGGTGCCAACAATTACCGCAGGGAAAGAGGTCTCGGATAAAGCTAAAGTCAAAGGATTTTACCCTGAAATGATAGTCCCAAAAGCCTTAGAAATAGGCCCAAAAATTCAAAGTACTTTTGCAAAGGCTTATAAAAAAGGAGTTGGAATTGCCTTTGGAACAGATGCAGGGGTTTTTGATCACGGTAAAAATGGAAAAGAATTTGGTTATATGGTAGAAGCTGGAATGTCCGCCATTGAAACAATTCAATCTGCAACCATTACACCTGCTAAAATTCTAAATATGGAAGATAAAATTGGAACCATTGAAGTGGGTAAATTAGCGGATATTATTGCGGTTGATGAAGATCCAACCCAAAACATACATACTATGGAAAACGTGACTTTTGTTATGAAAGAAGGTTTGATTTACAAACAATAATTTTGTTGTTAAAAAATAATATGTTGGTAAGCGCCAATATCCGCAGGCGCAGTTCTTAAAACGCCTAAAATATCATTTGGCGCTAAAATTCTCCCGGATTCATCGCCTTTTTTAACAGCATCAGATTTATCACCAATGATTAATTCATTTGTCTCAGGCGATTTAAAATGCGGATTTCCGTTAAAAATATTGTCAAGATAATGATTTGTATCAACAATTTCCTTAAACCGGAGCAGGTTATTTTTGAAGGAATAATTAAAAACTGTACCTTCAACTTTGTCGATAACCAATTCAATATTACTATTTCCGTCGATAATGCAATTGGTGAAATTTGCTGCGTGTAAATTGCGTTTTTCAACTAATTGTGTGTTGTTTTTGCTGTAAGTGAAATAATTATTGATTAAAACACTTGGAAATTGTCTGAAACTGTTGTTCCAATAATTGGCAAACGTAGAATGCACAAAATTGTAAGTTCCGCCAATGGTGCAGGCCAAAGACGATTGTCCGCTGTTGTTAATCACTAAATTTTCTCCATAAATATTGGTTTCGCGCCCTAAAATTCCAAAGTTGGAACTGTTGTAAATTTGGCTGTTTTTAATAATCAAAGTAGGAGCTGAGTTGTTGCCAATTGAATCAGAAATAATTCCTGCAGAAGCATTTTTGATGATGGTGTTTTTTATGCTGTTGTTTTTACTGCCTGCGCGCAGCCAAATTGCGCCCCATTGACCAGGAATTTCCCTGAATTGCGACTCAAGACGGTCGCCTTCAATAATGACTTTATTGTTCAATGTTCCATTGATTGTTAATGTGGCGTTTTTTGAAATCACCAATCCCGAATTTGCGTGAAAATGAATTTTCGCACCCGCTTCAATGGTCAGGGTTTTATTTGCTGGAATTGCACAATAACCATAAATTACGTAAGGTTTTTCGTTGGTAAAAGTGGTGTTGTCTTCAAGGAAAAATCCGTTTACTTTTAAATCTTCGCCTTCAGTTGTTTTTCCGATAGCAATTGTTTCAATAAAACCATTTGAATCTTTTGAAGGAAATAAAAAATGGGCGTCTTTAACCAAAGTCACCAATTTCACATCCTGTAAATTTTCGCCACTGTCAAAAACAATTTCATCGGTATAAATTGGATTGGTAACCTGACTGTAATCGATGGTGGTTTCAATAAAAATATAGAGGCTGTCTTTGGCCAAAATCTCCACATTTTCAAAAATTTTGCCTGGAATTCCATCAACATTCAATCTGTAAAAAGAATTTTCGCCTTTACCAAGTCCGATATATGGAACAGAAATGTTTTTATTGCTTTTGTTGTAAACCTTTAAATTATAAGTGCTTGATCCAATATTGGTAAAAACGGTATCCAAATACACCGTATCTTTTGAAAAGGAAAGTTTACCCGAACTCAATTCTGCCGAAAAATCCTTTCTGCACGAAGAAAAGACCAGCAAAATTAAAACGCAAAGAAAAGCTACATAATAACGCATTCCGGTTGTTTTTGTAAATGTAAAAAGAATTTGCTGAACATTATTTTTTGATCAACTCAATTTCATACAATTTACTCCAATGTTTCCCGGTCACAAAAAGGCGGTTATTTTCTTTGTCAAAGGCAATTCCGTTCAACACTTCGTCGGCATCATCTAATTTTTGTTCTTTATCAATAATGGTTTTTAAAGACGTTAAATTTGCAACGCCTTCCACTTTACCTGTATTAGGATTTACCATTAAAATGGTGTTTTGTTGCCATATATTCGCATAAATCAATCCGTTTACAAATTCCAGTTCGTTCAGTTTTTCAACTTTGCGCTCGTTGGTATAAACTTCAATATAACTCTCCTCAACAAGCGTTTCCGGATTCAAAAACCAGATAAATTCCGTGCCGTCGGTTTTAATTAATTTTTCGCCGTTGTGCGTTAATCCCCAGCCTTCGCGACTTTTGGTATAATTAAAAGTTTTTTCTTGTTCAAATGTATTTAAATCATACACAAAGCCAACACCGCTTTGCCAAGTAAGTTGGTATAATTTATTGTTAAAAATTGTGATTCCTTCTCCAAAATATTGTTCATCTATATCTTTTTGTTGCAACACTTTTCCTGTTTTTAACTCAACTTTTCTGATGGAAGAACTTCCCTTTTTTCCTGTTCCTTCATATAAAAATCCGTTTAGAAATTCTAAGCCTTGAGTATATGCGCCTTTATCGTGCGGATAGGTATTTATAATTTTGTAAGTATAAATTTCAGGTGCCGAATCGGCCAAAAAATAAATGGTTTCTGAAACTTTTGTTGTTTTATTTTCGTGAAAAACGATGGCGGTTATGGTGTGTTTTCCTAATTTGAAATCATTAATTTTCAGGGTAGCGGAATTTTGACCGCTTTTTACTTTTTTGTCATCCAATAAAAATTGGACAGAATCAATGGTTTTATTGTTTTTTTCTGAAACAGAAATGGTTAATTCTTTATTTGTCTGAATTTTTTGTGGTGCATTTATCACAAATTTGTGTTCACTTTTACAAGAGAAAATGGCAAGGAATATAAAAAAACTAAAAAATGATTTGTAGAACATAACTTAAAATGGAGGTTTATGAGTTTTTTATGTAAATAAAATAAATTATTTGTTTGAAGTTTCAAAAATATAGTTAAATTTGCAGTCTTAAAAATAAAATTACATTTAAAACGAGTTTACGATGAAAAAAGGTATACACCCAGAAAATTATAGAATGGTAGCATTTAAAGATATGTCAAATGAAGATGTGTTTTTGACTCGTTCAACAGTAAACACTAGAGAAACTCTTGAAGTAGATGGTGTTGAATACCCTTTGGTAAAATTAGAGATTTCTAGAACTTCACATCCATATTACACAGGTAAAACTAAAATGGTTGATACTGCAGGACGTATTGATAAGTTCAAAACTAAATATGCTAAATTTAGTAAATAATTAGTAGCATTAAAATATTTAAAATCCTCAACGAAAGTTGGGGATTTTTTTGTTGAAGTCAATCTAATTCAAGAAAAAACCCATCGCAATGCAATGGGTTTTCTAATTTATTATTAAGCGAGGCTGAGTTTTATGCCAGCATCGTTACCGGATTTTCAATAAATTGTTTTAAGGTTTGCAAAAAGGCAGCGCCGGTTGCTCCGTCAACTGTTCTGTGATCACAAGCCAACGTAACTTTCATGGTATTGCCAACCACAATTTGGCCATTTTTAACCACAGGTTTTTCAATGATCGCACCTACCGATAAAATTGCCGAGTTTGGCTGATTGATAATAGAGGTAAACTCAGAAATTCCGAACATCCCAAGATTTGAAACGGTAAATGTGCTTCCGTCCATTTCTGCAGGTGTTAGTTTTTTCGATTTTGCTCTGCCTGCCATATCTTTTACTTCAGCACCAATTTGCGTCATTGATTTCTGATCGGTAAAACGAATTACAGGTACAACCAATCCGTCTTCAACAGCAACAGCAACCCCAACATTTATATGGTGGTTTATGCGCGTTCTATCATCAAACCATTGTGAATTAACTCTTGGATGTTTTTTCAATGCCATGGCACTTGCTTTAACCACAATATCATTGAAAGATACTTTGGTGTCGGGCAATTCATTGATCAATTTGCGCGATTCAATGGCGTTGTCCATATTAATCTCTAGCATTAAATAATAATGCGGAGCAGTAAATTTAGATTCGGCTAATCTACGTGCAATGGTTTTACGCATTTGTGAATTTGGAGTCTCTTCAAAACTTTCTGTTCCTGAAACAATAGGTGCTGAAACTGATGCAACAGCAGAAACTGCCGCCGGCACATAATTTTCAACATCCGATTTCACAATGCGTCCGCCTTCACCTGTTCCGGAAACAGTGTTCAGATTGATTCCTTTTTCTGAAGCTATTTTTTTAGCCAACGGAGATGCAATCACCCTGCCCGAAGCATTTGCGGTAACAGGCGCTTGTGCAGTTTCTGTAACTTTAACAGGTTCAGTAATTTCTGCCGCTTTTGGTGCTTCAGGAGCTTTTGCTTTTTCTGGCGCGCTTCCGCCAGGTGCAGCTGCTTTAAATTCTTTTACGATGGCGTCAATATCTTCACCTTCTTCACCAATAATGGCCAATAATGAATCTACAGGAGCACTTTCACCATCTTTTAAACCGATGTATAAAAGTGTACCTTCACTGAAAGATTCAAACTCCATTGTTGCTTTGTCGGTTTCAATTTCGGCTAAAATATCGCCTTCTGAAATTTTATCGCCAACTTTTTTTAACCACTGTGCCACAACTCCTTCAGTCATTGTATCACTTAAACGTGGCATTGTTATAATTTCTGCCATTTATCTATGTTTTAAAAACGGATAATCTTTTTGTTCGTAAACAATATCGTATAACAATTGTTTGTCTGGATATGGAGATTCTTCTGCAAATTGTTGACATTCTTCAACCTTGTCTTTTACTTCCTGATCCCAAGCTTTAATTTCTTTATCTGTAGCGTATTTTTTCTCTTTTATAACCGTCAATACCTGTGAAATCGGATCAATTTTACGATACTCGTCCACTTCTTCTTTGGTTCTGTATTTTTGGGCATCACTCATCGAATGGCCTCGGTAACGGTAAGTTTTTATATCAAGCAGCGTTGGTCCGTCACCTCTTCTGGCACGTTTAATAGCTTCATCCATCGCTTCAGCAACTTTAACAGGATTCATTCCGTCAACTGGTCCGCAAGGCATTTCATAGCCCAAACCAAGTTTCCAGATATCTTCGTGGTTGGACGTTCGGCTTACAGAAGTTCCCATCGCATAACCGTTGTTTTCACAAATAAAAACAACCGGAAGTTTCCAGGTTATGGCCATATTGAATGTTTCGTGTAAAGAACCTTGTCTGGCCGCTCCATCACCAAAATAAGTTAAGGTAACGCCATCTCGTCCAAAATATTTATCGGCAAAAGCCAAACCTGCGCCTAATGGTATTTGTCCGCCAACGATTCCGTGACCGCCGTAAAAATTATGTTCGGGAGAAAAAATGTGCATAGAGCCACCCATACCTCGAGAAGTTCCGGTGTCTTTTCCCATCAATTCAGCCATAATTCTTTTAGGATCAACGCCCAATCCAATTGGCTGAACGTGATTTCTATATGCAGTAATCATTTTGTCATTTTTTTCCATCACGTGCAAAGCGCCCGCTAAAACAGCTTCTTGTCCGTTATATAAATGCAGAAAGCCTCTTACTTTTTGTTGGATATAAAGTGCCGCCAATTTATCTTCGAATTTTCTCCAAAAAAGCATGTCTTTATACCAATTGATATAGGTTTCTTTAGTTATTTTTTTCATCTATAAAAATATAAGTTTAAGTCGAACTGCAAAAATACCATTTTGCATTGTAGTAATTAAACAAACCACAATTTTTTTTACTATAATGTTTTCGTAAAATAAAGAAAAGTATTAAAATGTTTTATTTTGACGAAGCACTGATTCAAAATTATTTTTTAAAAATATCATTTTCGGCAATATTTTTGAAGTATAACAGTTATATTTACAGTGATTAAAGGATATACTACAGTTGTGGGGACGACAAATTCTTTAATTTATTTTTGAAGTTAATTTTCTGATAAATAATAAAAGCTATAATAATATACTACAGTTGTGGGGACTACAAATATTATTACTTTTATAGAAAATATCAGAAATAAAAAGTCTCGAGATTTCTCGAGACTTTTTTTATTTTAAAGGTATTTAGTTTTAATCTTCCATATAATCTTCAATAGGGTTACAAGAACAAATTAAATTTCTGTCACCCAACGCATTATCAACTCTTGCCACAGATGGCCAAAATTTATTTTCTCTGGTATAAGGAAGCGGAAATGCAGCCTGTTCACGCGTATAAGAATTATTCCATTCATTAGCGGTAATCATACTTTCGGTATGTGGTGCGTTTTTTAACATTGGAATTAAAACGCCATCATTGTCCATAATTTCGCTTTTTATGTTGATGAGTGTATCGCAAAAACGATCTAATTCTTGTTTGCCTTCACTTTCTGTAGGTTCAATCATTAAGGTGTCATGAACAGGAAAAGAAAGTGTTGGTGCGTGAAAACCATAATCCATCAATCGTTTTGAAATATCCGTTACATCAGCTCCAAAGTTTTTATATTCTCTAAAGTCGACGATCATTTCGTGTGCTGAAAATCCATTTTCTCCGGTATATAAAATTTTAAAATGTTTCTCTAACCTTGATTTCATGTAGTTGGCATTCAAAATAGCATATATTGTTGCTTGCTTCAATCCGTTTGAACCTAACATTTTTATGTAGCTGTAAGAAATCAACAAAACCAACGCAGATCCCCAAGGAGCAGAGGAAACGCCCGTAATTCCTTGTTCACCTCCAGTTTTAATGATTGGATTTGAAGGTAAAAACGGCGCTAAATGTTTTGCAACACAAATTGGTCCAACACCCGGTCCACCGCCTCCGTGAGGAATTGCGAAAGTTTTGTGCAAGTTAAGATGGCATACATCCGCCCCAATGGTGGCCGGATTTGTCAATCCAACTTGTGCGTTCATATTGGCGCCATCCATGTAAACTTGTCCGCCATTATCGTGGATAATCTTCGTAATCTCCTTAATTGAGCTTTCAAAAACACCGTGTGTTGAAGGATAAGTTACCATTAAAGCAGCCAAACTGTCTTTGTACAACAATGCTTTTTCTTTGATATCGTCTACATCGATATTTCCATGCTCATTTGTTTTGGTAACAATCACCTTAAATCCAGCCATTACTGCCGATGCAGGATTGGTTCCGTGTGCTGATGAAGGAATTAAACAAATATTCCTGTGACCGTCGCCATTTGATTCGTGCTGATGAATTATGGAAGGGGAGAGCTTCCCGACAACCACCCCCAGTCTATCTGGGACGTCGGCAACATAGGGATGATGGTGACACTGGCGCAGGCAGACCTTGTAGTAATCGATCGAATTGAACCCTAAAGTGCAGTCTAAGTTGAAGGCCGGGGATATAAAAGAGTTTAGCGATAAG
>JAWOHJ010000183.1:0-8465 GCA_046485225.1 Lutibacter sp.
AAAAAACTGTCCAAAGAAACCAGTTTGGTTCCGGTTGAATTTTCTGTTCCCAAAGCTTCATAAGCTTCTCCGCCATTTTCCAGAATCCAATGAATGTTCGCAAATGTTTCCACATTGCTTAAAACAGTTGGTTTCCCAAACAAACCGTATTGTGCGGGATAAGGCGGACGAACACGAACTTCCGGGCGTAATCCTTCTATAGAACTCAGCAAAGCGGTTTCCTCACCGCAAACATAGGAACCTTGTCCGCGAATAATCTTGAATTTAAAATCGCCAATCAATTTTTTTTCTTTTAAAAATTCAATCGCTTCACCGATAATGCGAATCGAATCGGGATATTCTCCCCTGATGTATAAAACGCCGGTATTTGCACCAACGGTCAATCCTGCCATATACATTCCGAAAAGCACTTTATGCGCCTGATGTTCCATCAAATACATATCAGAATAAGCACCCGGATCACCTTCATCGGCATTGCAAACAATATATTTTTGAGTATTTATCTCTTTTATTACGGCATCCAATTTAAACCAAAACGGGAATCCGGCACCGCCGCGACCTCGTAAATTCGATATTTTTATTTCATGAATTACTTGTTGCGGATTGTTTTTAAAAACTTCTGCCAATTGATAAAAGGCTTCAACATTTTCTATTTTTGAAGTTAAAATTGGGGTGGTGTTGCAAGCAATATTGTAAGTATTTTCTTTATATTTTTTGTTTTCAATAATCGAATTTAGTTCGTTCTCATCTTTTGCCGAATAGGTATTGTCGTTATACATAAACGCATTGTTGGTATGGCAACGACCCACGCAGGCAGCGTGACCGATTTCGTCTTTGTCAAAATGATTTTCTAAATGCTGATGCAATTTATTTTGGGTATTTGCAACCATGCAAGCCGTTCCGCTGCACACATGAATTTTTTTGTTCCGATTGCTTTCTCTGGTAAAATCGTAAAAAGATGCGGTGCCTGCAATCACGGAATCATCAATCATAAATCGTTTTGCCAGTTCCTGAAAATCAGATGCTGGGGCGTTTTTATGCGATAAATCTGCGATATTCTCGAACAAATTATCATCCAATTCCTTTCTTAACGATAATGAGCGTATATTTTTATTTGCCATTTTATTGAGTATAAACGGCTAAAAATACTAAATTTTAATGATTTTTGCTAAAACAACTATTACGTTTTCTCACAAATGAGCACCAGATGCTTGTGGTTAACATCGGTGGTAAAAAAAAGGTACTGATTTCCGCCATCTTTTAACCCTGTTTTTTTCCGAATCTGGGCAACGGTTTCAGGGAAATTCCGGGTGGTAATATTGGCTTTTTTTGTGGGAATAAATTTTAACAATTGCTTTTTGTCATAAGAAACACATCGTTTTATTTCAAAACACCTTCCGGGAAAATCGATTAAATTATCTGAAGTGTATAAATGCGAATGCTGATGCAATTTATCAATTTTTAAATGTGCCGAAATTTGTTGAAAAGCACCTGCTTTTAAAATGGCTGAATTGGGTTCAAAAAGATATTTTTTGGGCTCGGAATAAGTTGCAGAAGCTTCTTCATTTAAGCTAAAATTAAATAATTTAATTTCTTCTTTGTTGAAGGTAATTGTTTTAATATCAATATTTTGAATGTCATTTTTCTCCAATAAAAACAGCAATTCTTTCACTTCATTTTCAACGGCAACCACATGAATTTCTTTGACAAATTGTAATTCATTTATGGCGCTTGTAATGTCTAAAATAGGGGAGACCTTCAGTAAAATATGATTGGTTTTTTGAAACAATAAATCCAGATTTTCAGGAATATTCGGTAGGCAGTCTTCCAACAAAAAAACTTTTTCCTTGGCATCATTCCTGCGCGAAGGATCGGCGTAAATCCAATCGAATTTTTCTTGAGATTTTTTCAGAAATTCAATTCCGTCGCCTAGATACGTAGTGATATTTTTAACCTTTAACTGTTTGAAATTATGGGAAACCATTGCTGACAAATCTTCATTTATTTCACAATGTGTAATTTTTGCAACTTTTTGTGAAAAAAAGTAAGCGTCAACGCCAAATCCGCCGGTAATGTCGATGAATGTTTCTCCTGAAACCAAATCGGATTTATAGTTGGCAGTAATTTCGGAAGAGGTTTGCTCAATGTTCAGTTTGTTCGGATAGTAAATATTTCCAGTATTGAACCAGGTTGGCAATTTTTTTTCACAGCTGTTTTTTGCCAATATTTGTTCAGCAATTTCCTGGATGGAAACTGTATCAAACGGACTTCCTTTTAAAATCAGTTTTGTGACATCCGATTTTAAATTCGCGTTGATAAAGTCTTGGACTTCTTTATTTAAAATATGGTGATTCAATGAATTATTCTAATTTTATGGCTATTTGTGTACTTTATTAATTTTATTAGCATGCTTTCAATTTTTTTTGTGGCCAATTTATTCTAAATATTGGAGGTGCCAAAATGGCTCCTCAAGTTTTCGAATTCATTTTAATTCTCAATTCGGGGATATCGAAGTTAAAATCCCACAGCTTTATCATCACCTCTATAATCTGCGCCGCCTTCCAGTTTACCGTTTGGCAATCGCAAAATAGCATCAACTTTACCTAGGATTACACTATTTTCCTGTTTAATTTGGTAGCCTTTTTCCTGTAATTGATTTAGCAGCAAACCGTCAAAACCTTTTGGTTCAAAAGTTACCACATCCGGAAGCCATTGGTGGTGAAACCGTGGTGCGTTTACGGCATCCTGCATGCCCATTTTAAATTCATAAACATTTAAAATAGTCTGCAGCACAGAAGTTATAATTTGTGAACCTCCAGGTGAGCCAACCGACATATAGAACCGATTGTTTTTTTCAACAATCGTTGGCGTCATAGAACTTAGCATGCGTTTTCCGGGTTCAATGGCATTTGCTTCGTTGCCAATCAATCCGAACATATTTGGCGTTCCCGGTTTTGAACTGAAATCGTCCATTTCATTGTTTAAAAAGAAACCGCCATCAGAAACAAACACTTTTGAGCCGTAAGCGCCATTTAAAGTGGTGGTTGCAGAAATTGAATTTCCATATTGATCGACAATCGAATAATGCGTGGTTTCATCACTTTCCCAGCCAGCAATAGTTCCGTGTTTTATGGTTGAAGAAGGTGTTGCTTTGTCCCACGAAAAATTCTGCATTCTTTTTTGAACGTATTTTGAAGAAATTAACGTGTCGATTGGAATTTTCACAAAATCGGGATCTCCCAAATAATAGGAACGGTCGGCATAAGCCCTCCTTTCAGCTTCGGTAAGCAATTGAACGGATTTTAAGGAATTATGTCCGTAATAAGATATATTAAAAGGTTCAATTGCCGTAAAAATCTGCGCAATGCAAATTCCGCCGCTTGATGGCGGGGACATGGAAATGATTTTCAAATCTTTATAAGTGAATTCAATAGGAGTTCTCCATTTCGCTTCATAATTTTCCAAATCCGCTTTGGTAATTATTCCGCCCAATTTCTGCACATAATTTACCAGCATTTCGGCGGTTTCTCCCTTATAAAATCCGTCTCTTCCCAAATCCCGAATTCTTTCCAATGTTTTTGCCAGCATCGCATATTTAATGGTGTCACCTTCTTTCCAATCATTGTCCAACATGATTTTGGTGTTATTCACTTCAGAAAAAAAATGTCGGTAATCCGCAATTCTTTCTGCTTGCTTTTTGGTGACTACAACGCCTTTATTGGCCAAATCAATGGAAGGCTGAATCAATTCCGAAAAAGGCAAACTTCCAAATTTTTCATGAACTTTAAACAAGCCGTCAACTGTTCCCGGAACGCCAACGGCCATCGCGCCCAGTGTACTTTTTCCTTGAATAATATTGCCGTTTTCATCCAAATACATATTTTTTGAAGCTGCCTGCGGCGCTTTTTCCCGGTAATCCAAGGCACCGGTTTTGCCGTCGTGGGTTCGGTAAACCATAAATCCTCCGCCGCCAATATTTCCGGCAAAAGGATAGGCAACTGCCAAAGCCAGTTCTGTTGCAATCATCGCGTCAAAAGCATTTCCGCCTTTTTTCATAATGGCTACGCCAATACTGGAAGCTTCCTCCCGGGCGCTCACAACCATTGCGCTGTCGGCAATAAATCCGGTAATTTTATTGTTTTGGGCATTTTCTGGGTTTTTTATTTTACACTGTGTAAATAGAAAAACGATTGCGAAAAGTGTTAAAATTTTCTTCATTTCAGTAATAAATTTATTGTTTTTTCTTCTGAGAATTGCATCAATTCCTCAAAAAATTCCGTGAAATCCGATTCAAAATCTTCGTAGTGTTTTATCAAATCTTCAGTCGCTAAATCCATTTTTGAAATTCCTTTGGTGCGTCTGTTCATTCCTGCCAAAACTTTTTCAATTCCGGAAATCGAAGCATAACTCACCAACCAATTATGCTCAATCATATAAGGAAGTAATCTTTGCATTTCTGAAGGAAATATTCCAATATTGTCCTGAAAAAATGAATAAACATCTTTTGCATAAATTTCTAAAGGAATTTCTGAATAATTCAGCCAGTTCTTGGCTAAAAAATGATCGTATAAAATATCAATAATCACACCGTCATAATGATCATAACGCTCGTGCAATCGGCGTTTGCTTTTTCTTACCATTGGATGAGTATCCGTAAAATAGTCTATTTGCCGGTGCAATAAAATTCCAGCCTGAATTTCTTTAGGATAATTTTCATGCTTTTTACCTTTCACTGCATCAGCAATAAAATTGCCGATTAAGATGTTTTTGTTATTTTTTGAAAGGTATAAGTGCGCCAGGAAATTCATAAATAGGTTTTAAACAATAATACAAAAAAATCCGCGAAAAGCGGATTTTTAATGTTTTCAATTTAGAATTATGCTTAGTTATTCAACATCACCGGCATTACCAACATGGTAATAAATTCGCCTTCTTCAATTCCGTCAGCAGGTGTTAAAATTCCGGCCCTGTTTGGCATCGACATTTCAATCAATACATCGTTTGAGTTTAAATTGCTCAACATTTCGGTTAAAAAACGGGAATTAAAGCCAATTTGCATATCGTCGCCCTGGTAATCGCAGGCCAAACGCTCTTCTGCTTTGTTTGAATAATCAATATCTTCCGCAGAAATATTTAATTCTGTTCCGGCCATTTTCAAACGAATTTGGTGCGTTGTTTTGCTTGAGAAAATCGATACACGTTTCACCGAGTTTAAAAAAGTGCCTCGGTCAACAAGCAGTTTATTCGGATTTTCTTTTGGGATAACAGCCTCATAATTTGGATATTTTCCGTCAATTAAACGGCAAACCAATACTACATTGTCAAATATAAATTTTGCGTTCGAATCGTTGTATTCAATGGTCACATCGCTGCTTGATCCGCCTAAAATTCCCTTTAACAAGTTCAAAGGTTTTTTTGGCATAATGAATTCCGCAGGTTGGTTTGTGGTAACATCAGTTCTTGAATACTTCACTAATTTGTGGGCGTCTGTAGCCACAAAAGTTAAATTATTTGCATTAAACTGAAAAAACACACCGCTCATCACAGGTCTTAAATCATCGTTTCCTGCCGCAAATATTGTTTTAGAAATCGCTGTAGCCAAAATTTCTCCCGAAATTGTGGTGCTGCTTGGCGACTCAAGCGTTACCGCTTTCGGAAATTCATTGCCGTCAAAATAAGCCATATCATATTTCCCGTGGCTCGAGCTAATTTCAATGGTGCTGTTTTCTTCAGTTTTAAAAGTCAAAGGCTGGTTTGGAAATGTTTTTAAGGTATCCAGTAACAAACGTGCTGAAATTGCCACAGATCCCGTAGATTCTGATTCCACTTCAATAACGGTGCTCATGATTGTTTCCAAATCCGAAGCCGATATTTTTAATTCGTTTTCTTTTAATTCGAACAAAAAATTATCTAAAATTGGTAATGTATTGTTACTGTTGATAACGCCTCCCAATACCTGAAGTTGTTTTAATAATTGTCCGCTTGATACTATGAATTTCATTTATGATTTTTTTAATGGAATGAGTTACAAATATATTCTAAATAAGTTGTTATAAAAAGATTTTTTATCAACACGTTATCAATATAAAATATGCGGCAATTTTAAGTCGTAAAAGATGCTTTAGGGCGTTCCCGCCGAAAAGGCGGTCGGGCTTTCGCTGCTCGCTTTTTTTGTTGCGAAAAGCAACAAAAAAAGCTCAAACAACCCGCTCAATCCCTAACGCAAATTGAATTACTAACAAATAACGTGTAACCAATAACATTTAACTTCATAATAAAAGTGAAGTCTAAAATTTAATTTTATATTTGATTTCTGCTAAAAAATCAAAATTAAATGAAGAAAATAGTTTCCTTTTTATTGCTTTCAATCTTTTGTATCACCATATCTTTTGCGCAAGCGCCAAAAAAACCAACATCCGGAGAAATCTACGAATCCATACAAAAACTTAACTTTTTAGGAACGGTTTTGTACATCGCCGCACATCCAGATGATGAAAATACCCGACTTATTTCCTATTTTGCCAACGATGTTAAAGCGCGAACCGCTTATTTAAGCATCACAAGAGGTGATGGCGGACAAAATTTAATCGGACCGGAACTCAGCGAATTGTTGGGTGTTATCAGAACACAGGAATTATTGGCGGCAAGACGCATAGACGGCGGTGAACAATTTTTTACGCGCGCCAACGATTTTGGTTATTCAAAACATCCCGATGAAACCCTAAATATGTGGAATAAGGAAGCCGTTTTAAATGATGTGGTGGCAACCATCAGAAAATTAAAACCCGATGTCATTATCAACAGATTCAATCACAAAACTCCCGGAACCACACACGGCCATCATACGGCTTCTGCAATGTTAGGAATAGATGCATTTGATTTGGCATCTGACAAAACCTACAAAACACATTTGAAAAACGATGCCGTTTGGCAGCCAAAACGACTGTTTTTTAACACGTCATGGTGGTTTTACGGAAGTGAAGAAAATTTCAACAAGGCCGATAAAACCAATTTATTGTCGCTTGAAATCGGCACATATTATGTCAGTAAAGGATTGTCTAACAGTGAAATAGCGTCTTTGAGCAGGAGCCGACACGAATCTCAGGGTTTTGGCAGTACCGGTTCAAGAGGCACAGAAAAGGAATATTTAGAGTTTTTGAAAGGTGATTTTCCTACAAATAAAAATGTTTTTGACGGTATAGACACTTCGTGGAATCGTGTTGAAGGCGGAAAGGAAATCGGGAAAATTTTACAAAAAGTTGAAGCTGATTACAATTTTAGAAATCCGTCAGCGAGCATTCCTGGTTTAATTGAAGCCTATAAATTAATTCAGCAATTGAAAGATGACCATTGGAAACAACTGAAATCCGATGAAATTAAAGAAATCATTGTAGCTTGCGCCGGATTGTATTTGGAAGTTGTGGCCAATAATGCGTCAACAACCGCCAGTTCAAAAAATACCTTTAAAATTGAAGCGGTGAACAGGAGCAATGCAAATATTTCGCTGGAATCAGTGGAAATTTCACCTTTAAATGCGCGATTGGATTCTTTGGTTGTCTTAAAGCAAAATACTGCAAACACTTTTACTTTGGGGGTTGAAATCCCTTCAGAAATTCAGCAAACTTCACCTTATTGGCTGCGCGAAAAAGGAAGTATAGGAATGTATCAGGTTTCCGACCAAAGCTTGATTGGTTTACCTGAAACTCAAAGAATGATTGTGGCTAATTTTAAAGTAAATTTTAACGGATTTGTCATTCCTTTAGCCAAAAATGTGGTTTACAAATACAACGATCCCGTAAAAGGTGAAGTGTACAAACCTTTTGAAATACTGCCCGAAGTTTCTGCTGCATTTGGTGAAAAAGCCTATATTTTTGCTGATGAAAAAGCACAAAAAATCAGCGTTAAGGTGAAAGCCATCAAAGAAAATTTAAGTGGAAATTTATCCTTAAACATTCCCGAATTTTGGAATGTTTCCCCAAAAAGTTTTTCATTCAATCTAAAAGAAAAAGGCGAGGAGCAAAATTTTGAATTTGAAGTGATGCCGCCTTCCAAAGCGGCTGAAGTATTTATCAATCCGGTGGTGCAAATTGGCAACAACAAATACACCAATGAATTGGTTGAAATTAATTACGATCACATTCCGTTTCAATCGGTAATTATGCCTTCAGAAGCAAAATTGGTACGGTTAACCATTGAGAAAAAAGGACAGATTATTGGTTATATTCAGGGCGCCGGCGATTCAGTTCCAACTGCTTTACGTCAAATGGGCTAGCGCCTGGGCACGCTGCACTTTTTCGTCGGTGGGCGGGGTGTAGAAGCCGTAAATCGTTTCGTCGGAATCTGGGTAGGGGGTGGGCGTGCTGCACAGGCCATCTTCTAGCACGATGGGCTGATCGCCCGCCACGCGGCGGACAAACGCCTGCAAGCTTTTGTGGCTCTCGCTGGCTGTACGAAAATCGAGGCAG
>JAWOHJ010000263.1:0-2510 GCA_046485225.1 Lutibacter sp.
ATGCCTCCAGCCTCTTTACTGAAATCCACACTGGTTACCACACCAAACCTTACTTCAGTCCCAAAACGTTCGGCTTGCTTTTTTAAATCTTCCATCATCGCAGTTCCGTCGGTTCCTTCTGGATATCCGGGAAAATTATCGACTTCAGTTGTGGTGGTCAATTGGCCACCCATTTGCATTCCAGTATACATCACCGGTTTTAAATCGGCTCTTGCGGCATAAATTGCGGCAGTATATCCGGCAGGACCCGACCCAATTATTAAACATTTTATTCTTTCAATTTTATCAGACATGATCAATTTTTATTTTAACAAGTAACAAATTTATGGCAATTTATTATAAATTAACTCCTTTGTCCATTATTTTTTATGATGCAATTATAATTAGATAATATAAGAAACATTCCTTGGGTTACAAATTGAAAATTGTGGTAAATTTGATTTTTAATCATCCAAAAAAATGAACGAAATCAAAACCATCAATTCATTGGAGCATCTCGAAAAAATATTGCAGGAAACTACTGCCGTTTTGGTCTATTTCTCAACAAATTCTTGCAATGTTGGGGAAGCGTTGGAGCCGAAAGTGCACGAATTGCTATATACTGATTTCCCGAAGATGACTTTTTACAAAATAGATATGAATTTTTCTCCTGAAATAGCCGCAAAATACAGCGCCTTTGTTGAACCCACTATTTTAGTATTTTTTGAGGGTAAAGAAACCATCAGAAAAAGTAGAAATATTGGCATTTACGAATTGCAATCTGCCATTTTGAGACCCTACAAACTTATTTTCGAATAATTGCTTGTTAAACTTATTTTTAGCCCTATATTTGCACACCGAAATTAGAATGATTTCTAATTCGGGGTGTAGCGTAGCCCGGTTATCGCGCCTGCTTTGGGAGCAGGAGGTCGCAGGTTCGAATCCTGCCACCCCGACCAAAAAAAGATTTTATTGCTTTGCAATAGAATCTTTTTTTATTTATAAATATTTGGGCTTTTTCGATATTTAAAGCACAAAAAAAGCCTAAAAAAAAGTTATGTTTGTATATATACTTTTTAGTGATAAAAGTTTAAAGTATTATGTAGGTCAAGCTGCTGATATCGAAAAAAGATTGAAAAAACACAACCAAGGAAATGTTCCATCGACAAAGTATGCAATTCCTTGGAAATTAGTTTTACAAATTAAAGTAGCTAATAGATCTGAAGCATTAATTTTGGAGAAAAAAATCAAAAAAAGAGGAGCAAAACGATATATTGATAACCAATTCGGGGCATAGTACCGCAAATGCGGCATAGACTCCACCCGATTTCCGTGTCACGCCTTGGGCGTAGAGGTCGTCACGCTTGAAGCGTGACCACCCCGACCAAAAAAAGCCTAAAAATTCAAATTGAATTTTTAGGCTTTTTGCTTATTAATGATGCTACTTAAAAATTTAACGAAGTGGCAAAAAGAAATCTTACATTATTAACATTATTTGTGTTTTGAACTTTTGTGTAATCTACATTTGTAGTTCCATAAGCGGCGGTATCATAAGACACTTCACCTCTAAACCTAACCAAACCATTTCCATATTCAATTCGTGGGGAAATTCGATAGCTGAAATCAATATCAGTTCCTCTGGCATACACAGCTCCTGTGATAGGATCATCGGCTCCGAAATTTTTGGTATATCCCGCAAATATTCCTATTGTTGTTTTTTCACCTATAAAACCTGAATCAACATCAAACCAAGCACTTCCTGCGGTAAAATTGGTGTATTCATTTTCTCCTTTATTGTTGATTCCAGAAACGCCATAACCTCCCAACATCACAAAATTAAACAGGTTTTGTCCGTAAATCCCTCCAATTCGGATGGCTGCTTTATCTATTTTAATTTTACTGAACAAACTTAACTGATAGCTCCCTAAACTTTCTTCGGATTTGTATTTTAATCCGCTGACCATATAAGATAATTGCGGTTTTAATGTTTTATAACCAATGTTGGCACCGATTAAAAAATTAGATTTCAAACCTAAAACATAAGTTGCATTAAGCTCAGGCATAGCAGAGTTTCTCAAATATTCAGTTGATGGGCCATTTGGTCCGTTAGATTTAAAATCCAGTTCCGTAGAAGCCGCAATGGATAATTTAGAATTGGGTGTTGCACTATAACTGTATTTAATTTGTGCGCTTCTTTCCAAAGGAAAATAAGGCAAACCCGCGTTCCAAGATGCTACTTGAGGAAATGCATCCAGCGTAAACATTGGATGCCAAAATTGTCCGGCCATTAGTTCTGTTTTTTCCCAATTTAATTTCACCATTGCATGGCGCAAACGAAACAAGCCAATTTTATCATCTGCCGTTCCCACAAAGTCACCTTCCAGTAAACCAGAAACTTTTGCATTTAAAAACCTTGGTGCTGTGACCATAATTCGGGCTCTGGAATGAATGTTTAACATATTAAAATTGGATTTCGCATTGATGTCTTCCCCATTTGCATCTAAGTCCTCATTTTTAGGAAATATAAGCAC
>JAWOHJ010000277.1:0-3561 GCA_046485225.1 Lutibacter sp.
AGAAAATGTAAGAAAAAGTTAAAAGTTAAAAGTTTTTTTTTAGATACATTTCTAATTTCAACATTAACAATTAAATATAAAAAAAGAATCCCAAATTCGCAGTGTGAATTTGGGATTCTTTTTTTAAGACATTTCCGTAAAATACTTATAAAACAGCGGAATGGTCTCGATGCCTTTTAGGTAATTAAAAACACCAAAATGTTCATTTGGCGAATGGATGGCATCGCTGTCCAACCCAAATCCCATTAAGATTGTTTTGCTTTTCAGTTCTTTTTCAAAAAGTGCCACAATAGGAATACTTCCGCCTGAACGTTGCGGAATAGGAGCAACGCCAAATGATTCCTGATACGCTTTACTTGCGGCTTTGTAGCCAATGGTGTCAATTGGTGTTACGTAACCTTGTCCACCATGATGCGGTTTTACTTTTACTTTCACCGATTTTGGTGCAATATTTTCGAAGTGATTTTTAAACAAATCGGTAATTTCCTGCCAATCTTGGTTTGGCACCAAACGCATAGATATTTTTGCGTGCGCTTTGCTTGCAATCACCGTTTTTGCACCTTCACCAATATAGCCTCCCCAAATTCCGTTCACATCCAAAGTTGGACGGATGGAATTTCGTTCTTTGGTGATGTAATCTTTTTCGCCGTGAACTTCTTCAATGTTCAGTGATTTTTTATAGTCGTCTAATGAAAACGGCGCTTTTGCCATTTCTGCGCGTTCTGCTGAAGACAAATCCGTTACTTTATCATAAAATCCCGGAATAGTAACGCGGTTATTTTCATCGTGTAAGGAAGCAATCATTTTTGCCAGAATATTGATAGGATTTGCCACAGCACCGCCGTACAAACCTGAATGTAAATCCCTGTTTGGACCGGTAACTTCAACCTCAACATAACTCAAACCGCGCAAACCTGTAGTTATTGATGGTTGTGAGTTAGAAATCATCCCTGTATCGGAAATTAAAATAATATCGTTGGCCAATTTTTCCTGATTGCGCTCCACAAACCAAGCCAAACTTACAGAACCTATTTCTTCTTCGCCTTCAATCATAAACTTCACATTACAAGGAAGTTGGTTGGTTGAAACCATATATTCCAGCGCTTTCACGTGCATGTAAACCTGGCCTTTATCGTCGCAGGCTCCACGGGCAAAAATAGCGCCATCGGGATGGATTTCAGTTTTTTTGATCACCGGTTCAAACGGTGGCGAATCCCAAAGATCAATTGGGTCGGCTGGCTGCACATCATAATGTCCGTAAACAAGAATGGTAGGCAATTTTTTGTCGATTATTTTTTCTCCGTAAACTATTGGATTTCCTGGGGTTTCGCATATTTCAACTTTGTCGCAACCCGCTTTTTCCAGTGCAAATTTTATGGCGTCGGCAGTTTTTAAAATATCTTTGCTGAACGCAGAATCGGCGCTCACAGAAGGTATCTTAAGCAGTTCAATTAACTCAGCAATAAATCGGTCTTTATGCTGATTGACGTATGATTTTATATTTTCCATGTGAATAAATTTATAAGTTCAAATTTACGCAATTTTTATTTGATTGAAATTATTGAAAAAAGAGTACGATGTACTTTGCAATTTGTAAGTATTGTGTATATTTGCACCCACAATAATGCGGGCGTGGTGAAATTGGTAGACACGCCAGACTTAGGATCTGGTGCCGCGAGGTTTGAGAGTTCGAGTCTCTCCGCCCGCACAAAAAGCTTTTCGGAAACGAGGAGTTTTTTTTGTTTTAGAACAGTTTGATTGAATTAAATAAGGCGGAGAGACGAGAAGTTTATCCCGAGCCAGCCTGTCCGGAAGGCAGGCGTAGCCGAGGGAAGGATTTTAGCCTGTCCTGAGTTTGTCGAAGGGCCCGCACAAAAAGCTTTTCGGAAACGAGGAGCTTTTTTTGTTTTAGAACAGTTTGATTGAATTAAATAAGGCGGGGAGACGAGAAGTTTATCCCGAGCCAGCCAGTCCGGCAGGCATAGCCGAGGGAAGGATTTTAGCCTGTCCTGAGTTTGTCGAAGGGCCCGCACAAAAAGCGCTGTGGGAAACGAAGGTTTTTTTTATGGAATTTTTTATATTAGGCTGATTGAATTTTTGATGAAGTAATAAAACTGTCTTTTCACTTAATATTTTTGGTATTTTATAGTCATTTCATTTATATTTTTCTTTAAACGAAATCTAAGAATTATTGGAATGAATGAATAAACTGCCCAGCTTTTTTATTTTGTTTTAACCTTGATATTCTTTTGTAAATTCCTCTGCTAAATATGTGAATTTGTAATGATAAATTTAGTAAGTTAGCCTACTGATCAATAAAACTGCTAACTACTTTAGCTTCGTTAATGAAAGAAATTGATTTTATCGGCTCCGAAAACGTTGTAATTATGGAATCTCCAGAAAGAAACAGCATTATTGAGGGGGCTGTCAATTATAACAAAAGTTTTATTTTATCCAACACAAACGATAAAATAAGTCGTTTTAATTCAAAAAAATTTAGGCTGTAAATCATTCTAATGTTTTCAATAAAAAATTTTAAGCTATGCCAAAAGAAATAACAACACGAATCAATAACTAAATACTAATAAAATATCATGACTGCACATTTCGGATTTTGGGATTATTTCGTTTTTATAGCGTATGCTGTATTAATTTTAGGGGTAGGTTTGTGGGTTTCCAGAGACAAAAAGGGACACCAAAAAACTGCCGAAGATTATTTTTTGGCAAGTAAATCTTTACCTTGGTGGGCGATTGGAGCCTCATTAATAGCGGCAAATATTTCGGCAGAACAGTTTATCGGAATGTCGGGTTCCGGTTTTGCTTTGGGATTGGCAATTGCTTCCTATGAATGGATGGCAGCCATTACCTTAATTATTGTGGGAAAATTCTTTTTACCCATTTTTATTGAAAAAGGTTTGTATACCATTCCCGAATTTGTTGAAAAACGATTTTCAACCAACTTAAAAACCATTTTAGCCGTATTCTGGATTGCACTTTATGTATTTGTGAATTTAACTTCGGTATTGTATTTAGGGTCTTTGGCTTTAGAAACCATTATGGGAATTCCTATGGTTTATGGCGTTATCGGATTGGCATTGTTTGCGGCGGCATATTCTTTGTACGGCGGACTTTCAGCAGTTGCCTGGACAGATGTTATTCAGGTGGTATTTTTAGTGTTGGGTGGATTGGTTACAACCTATTTGGCATTAAATATGGTTTCTGACGGACAAGGCGTGTGGGCAGGTTTGAAAACACCTCGTCGAGCTTCAGGGCCCGGCCGACGACGTTGTAGGCCCCGGCCGGGTCGTTCTTGATCATCTCGATCCCCTCGAACCAGCCGTGGACGAAGTCCCGGACGGTCTCGGGGGCCGAGTCGATCAGGTCCTGCCGGGCGCAGAGGGTGTCCGCGATGATGTTCGTGGCGGCGGAGGGGGAGACCAGGATGTGCGCCTCGTCGCCACGCGCCTCGACCGCGGAGGAGAGGTCCGGCTCCCAGGTCACGGCCGCGTCGACCTGCTTCGCCTTGAACATCGCGGCGGCGGCCGGCGCGTCCTGGGTGAA
>JAWOHJ010000285.1:0-8204 GCA_046485225.1 Lutibacter sp.
TTTTGGTTGAATAAAAATTCCCTGAATTCAGTTGGATTGGTATAAACAATCAAATCATCGCGTTCAAATGCATCTCTTATCTGTTGCTCGGTAATTTTTTCAAGTCTCTTTATTTCAACGGCGTGGGGAGAATAAAAAACGACGGGTTTATCAGCACTTTTCAAAGCACCTTTATATTCTTTTAAAAAATCGGCATTTAAACTGCTGTATGTGTGTAATTCCAAACAAGCCAATAAATTTTTATTGGGATACTGACTTTTTACAGCATTTGTTGTGGCCTCCACTTTGCTTGGCGAGTGCGCAAAATCTTTATAAACCACGGTCGTATTACTTTCTGCGATTTTTTCCAAATGCTTGCTGGCACCTTTAAAAGTTCCGATAGCTTCATAAAAATCGGCTTCATCAACGCCCATATGTTGGCATATCCACTTCGCCCCTGCCAAATTTTGCAAATTGTGCTTTCCAAAAATTTCTAAAGGCATTTCACCCAAAGATGTTTCAATATATGTGACAGCATTTTCAATTCTGAAATTTGGGGTGTGGTAAGGATATTTTTGAATCGGATTTTTGGCACTTTCTACCACTCTTTTTACTTCATGATCTTCTTCATTGTAAACCATAATACCGCCATTGGTAATTGAATTTACAAAAATTGAAAACTGCTCAACATAATTTTCATAAATTGGAAAAACATTAATGTGATCCCAGGAAATTCCGCTTAAAAGCGCAATATTGGGTTTGTATAAATGAAATTTCGGGCGCAAATCTATCGGACTTGATAAATATTCGTCTCCTTCCAGCACTATAAACTCATTTTCCGCAGTTAAATGCACCATAGTGTCAAAACCTTCCAACTGGGCGCCAACCATATAATCAACGGCAATGCTGTGATAATTGAGCACGTGCAAAATCATAGAAGTGATCGTGGTTTTTCCGTGTGAGCCGCCAATGACCACTCGTGTTTTATCTTTAGATTGTTCAAACAAAAACTCAGGATAGGAATATATTTTTAGGCCCAACTTTTTTGCTTTCAACAACTCGGGATTGTCCGCTTTTGCGTGCATTCCTAAAATTACGGCATCTAAATCCGATATTATTTTTTCTTCAAACCAACCCTCTTCTTTTGGCAATAAACCTTTCGCTTTTAATCTGGATTTTGAAGGTTCAAAAATAGCGTCATCGCTGCCGGTTACATTATCTCCTTTTTGATGTAATGCCAATGCTAAATTGTGCATGGCACTACCGCCAATTGCAATAAAATGATAATTCATGAAACTGATTTTTATAGCTTCAAATGTAAGGAAACTATTAAAAAGAAAAGCCAGATTATTTGAGCAATCTTGATTAAAATTATTGCACATTACCTCAAAGATTTCACCATTCAGTCCATGAATTGTTCAAAAAACTACAACGGATAAAAAAGAGGCAAACTATTTTTTTCGGTAAAAACCTCAAAATATGATTGACTTTATTCTGAGGAAAGTTAATAGACTCAATCCCTAATTAACTTGTACTCAAATCAAAACCATTCTTAATTTGGTCTTTATAAATTCTGTAGTTTTTAGAATAAATCAAAAATAATCTTTGATTTTTCTGTCAAAACTATTAACAACTATGTTTATAACTTATGACACACCTAGCGGTTTTATTACAAAAATTGTTTTTTCTTAGTGTGAATAAAACACATTTTAAAAATTATTGCTTATCGCTTAAAAAATTAACCAACCTCTATTTTAATGAAAAAAATAATATTGCTATTAGCTAAAAAAATTACCGTTTTTGTCTTTTTTGTCTTTGCGCTAACTTATAACTCAACTTTTGCGCAATGCATAAACCCAATTCCAACAGGAAATACTCCTCAGGTATTTTGCAAAACCGATAACAGTACAATTTCAAATTTAGTTGCATCTGGCGGTACCATCGTTTGGTATGACTCGGCTACAGGAGGCGAAATGTATGGCACTACAGAAGTTCTGGTCAACGGACTTACTTATTATGCCGATAATATTTCAGACAATAGTTGCAGCACAAGCAGATTGGCTGTTACTGTAACTATTTATGGCGATTTTCCAACAAACGTTGACGTATCCGTTGGAAAATGTGCCATAGATAATCCAACTGTGGGCAGTTTAGCCGCTACAGGTCAAAATATCGCCTGGTATGATGCACAAACAGGAGGAAATTTTCTTCCCCCTTCAACACTTTTGGAAAATGGTAAAACTTATTGGGTGCAACAAACCGAAAATGGATGCACCAGCGCTCGTTTTCCGACAATGGTTAGTTTAATCGATCCACTTACTCCAACAACAGCGCCAGTGCAGTCATTTTGTTCTCTGCCTAATGCAACGGTAGCTGGTTTAAGGGCATCAGGAACCACTATTCTTTGGTACGATTCTGAAACTTCAACAACGCCTTTAAAAACCACCACACCTTTAATTAATGGGGAGGATTATTGGGTTGCTGAAGTCACTTTTCCTTGTGTAAGCTCTAATAGGGCGCAAACAACAGTTGTCATAGACACTGCACCCAATGCTGGGGAAAGCAGTTCGTTAACAGAATGTGAAGTGAATTTTGTGACAACAAATTTATTTGATTTATTGGGGGGGACTCCCGACACAACAGGAATTTGGACCGGACCCAGTGCATTGTCAAACGGTTACTTAGGAACTTTCGAAATTGGAATAAACACCATCGGCACTTATACCTATACCGTTTCAAGTATTTTAGGTATTTGTCAGCCAGATTCTGCAACTATTTCTCTAACAATTACTATAGTTCCACCACCAACAACAGCAAATGTCAATCAGATTTTTTGTGAAATTGAAAATGCCACCATCGCAGATTTAAGTACAAATCAACCTAATGTTGTTTGGTATGCTACAGAAACGTCAACAATCGCTTTAAGCACTGCTGAAGCACTTGTTGACGGAGAAGATTATTGGGGCGCTTTCCCTGATCCAACTTCTGGTTGTTTAAGTGCCGTCCGATTAAAAATTACAGCAAACATTACCGTAATTCCTCCGCCAACAACGGCTAATGTCAATCAAGTTTTTTGTGAAATTGACAATCCGACCATTCAAAATTTAAATGCAATTGGAATTACTATTTACTGGTACAGTTCAGAAACTTCTACTACACGTTTAAATCCTTCAGAAGCGCTCATTAACGGAGCAACTTATTGGGCAAGCCAAACAGTACCAACTTCATCCTGTGAAAGTGCTATCAGATTGGCTGTAACCGTTTCAATTATTTCGCCATTGCCACCAACTACAACGCTGGCCAATCAAACTTTTTGTGAAATTGACAATCCGAAAGTTGAGAATTTAATCGCCAGCGGAACAGGAATACTTTGGTATGCTACTGAAACTTCCACAACGGCTTTAAACTCGTCAGCTCTTTTGGTAAACGGAGCAACTTATTGGGCAACCCAAACCAATGCAACTTCTGGATGTGAAAGTGCTTCAAGATTGGCAGTTAACGTTGTGATTAACACAACGCCGCCGCCAACAACAACTCAGGCAAACCAAACTTTTTGCATAAAAGATTATTTGCCTGGAAATCCAACCGTCGCAAATTTAATCGCCAGTGGAACAGAAATACTTTGGTATGCAACAGCAACTTCCACAACGCCTTTAAATTTAACAGATGTATTGGCAAACGGCACTTATTGGGCAACACAAACTAATGCAACTACAGGCTGTAAAAGTGCTTCAAGATTGGCGGTAAATGTGACTATTATCAATCCGGCTACACCAACAACTACGTCGGTAAATCAGGCTTTCTGTGCAGCAGACAAACCATCTGTAGCAAGTTTACAAGCAACTGGCACTTCAATTAATTGGTATGCCAATGAAACTGCTACAATGCCGTTAAACAGTACTGATTTATTAATAAATGGAGAAGATTATTGGGCTGCGGCTTCTAATGCTTCTACAGGATGTGAAAGTATTTCACGTTTAAAAGTAACTGTCTCTATTACCGATGTTGCCTCTGCCACAATTGTTAACGTTTCTCAAACTTTTTGTGCGTCGGATTTCCCATCAATTGCAAATTTAGCGGTGACCGGAAACGGAATTCGTTGGTATGCGACTCAGGCAAGCACTTCACCATTGGCCGAATCAACTCCGCTAGTTAATGGCGTCGCTTACTGGGCAGCTCAATCAAACGCCACAACAGGCTGTATAAGTTCTGTGAGGGTTGTTGTTAATGTTACATTGACGGCTATTAAAACGCCAACATTAATCTCTTTTGGAAATGAATTTTGCAAAATTGACAATCCGACCATTGCCGATATAAACCTGAATGTTTCGGCAAACAATGGCGGTGAAATTTTTTGGTATGATGCTTTTCCAAACGGAAATCTTTTAAATGCTTCAGCAGCATTGGTTGATGGCGAAACTTATTATGCCATAGAAACTACCGTAAATGGTTGCAAAAGCATCAATCCGCTTGAAGTCACTGTGACTTTAGAGGCTTGCGATGAATATGATGTTGTAATTTATGACGGATTTTCGCCAACAGGAAACGGCGTTAATGATACGTTTAAAATAACCAATCTTAGGGAACTTTACCCTGATTTTAAAGTGGAATATTTTAACCGCTGGGGAAATTTAATCTATACCGCCAGTGCCGCAAATGGTGATTGGAACGGCAGACTGAATGGTGACGGGGAATTGTCGCCTACCGGTGTTTATTATTTTGTTATTTATTTCAACAAAAATGACAGAAAACCTATTCAACGCAGACTTTATTTAAGCAGATAATCAATAGTTAAAACAAATACATTTTATACCTAAAAAATGAAAAATATACTAATATCATTTATTGCACTTATGACAACCGTAGTAATGTGGTCTCAACAAGATGCACAATACACACAATATATGTACAATATGAGTGTCGTAAATCCTGCCTATACAACAGGAAATATTGGCTTTGTGAATATGGGTGCCTTGCACAGAACCCAATGGGTTGGCGCAAATGGCGCTCCTAAATCGTCCAATATTTTTGCACATACCCCGATTAATGAAAATGTTGAAGTCGGATTTTCTTTGGTAAACGACAATATAGGCGATGTGGTAAAACAAAATGACCTTTATGCCGATTTTGCCTATAAGTTAAATTTGGAGGAAAACGGCCAATTGTCTTTCGGTTTAAAAGCCGGAGTCACTTTTTTTGATGTCAATTTTAACGGATTTGTGTTGGAATCTGGCGACGTATTTACCGATCCTGATTTTGCCGAAAACATCAATCAGTCTTTTTTGAATTTTGGCGCCGGAGTATATTACAATACCGAAAATTATTATATAGGTTTATCAATTCCTGCGATTTTAAACGCAAAACATCTCGACAGAAATAATGGTAAATACCAAGGAACGGAACAGGCGCACACCTATTTAACGGGAGGTTATGTTTTTGAAATTAATGAGTTGTTCAAATTTAAACCTGCATTTATGGCAAAAGCAGTAAAAGGAGCGCCAATTTCATTCGATCTAACAGCCAATGTTTTATTCGACAATAAAGTTGAATTTGGCGTAGGCTACAGACTGGAAGATGCATTTAGTGGCATGGTGAATTTTAAAGCCACACCCGAATTGCGCATTGGTTATGCATATGATCATACTATTTCTAACCTTGGCCCATTCAGTTCAGGCTCCCACGAAATGTTTATTTTATATGATTTAAACATTTTAGGCAATAATAAGGGTTATGATAAATCTCCAAGATTCTTTTAATAAAAACGACTTTCAAAATGAAAAAAATACTACTTATAATTTTAATTTTACCCTTGTCAATACAACTCTCTGTTGCGCAAAATTTAAAACGCGCAAATCATTTATTTGAAAAAAGAGCCTATTTAAATGCCGCTGAGTTGTTTTTAAATGAAGAACCTAAAACACAGGAAGTTTTAGAAAAATTGGCCGATTGTTATTATTTTAATACCAAAATGAGTGATGCCGAACCATGGTACAGAATCCTGCTTCAAAAACATGAAGCCAGTGTTGACGCTACTTATTTGTTTCGATATTCCCAAGCACTGAAAGGCGTTAGTAATTTTACGGAAGCAGATTTATGGCACCAAAAATATCAGGAAAGAAAACAAATAGCAACTCCTGAAAAACAAGAAACACTGACGTTTTTTTCAACATTGAACAGTGAAATCAGAAAACCATTTGTTGTTAATAAAGTTTCTATAAATTCAAAATATTCCGACTTTGGAACATCTTATTTTGGCGATAAAGTTGTTTTTTCGTCGACAAGAAATAATGGAAAATTATACCTTTGGAACAATCAACCTTATCTGGATTTATATGAAGCCGAACGTGACAATAATGATGATTTAAAAAATGTTACTCCATTTTCAAAAACCATAAACTCCAAATTGCACGAATCAAATGCGGCATTTACCAAAGATGGAAAAACGATGTATTTCACACGAAATAATTTCGATTCAGGAAAAAATAACAGTGATAAAAACAAAGTGACTCATTTAAAAATTTACAGAGCGCAATTGGTTAATAATAAATGGACAAACATTGTGGAGCTTCCTTTCAACAGTAATAATTATTCCACAGAACATCCTGCGTTGAGTACTGATGAAAAACAACTGTATTTTGCTTCAGATATGCCAGGAACCATTGGTTCATTTGATTTGTTTGTTGTTGATATCAATGCTGATGGAACCTACGGAGAGCCAAAAAATTTAGGTCCGAAAATAAATACGGAACATAGGGATCAGTTTCCTTTTGTGAGCAGTGACAATATTTTATATTTTGCTTCAGACGGACATTTAGGAATGGGAGGATTGGATATTTTTAAAAGTGAAATTTCTGATGAAAGTTTTTCAAAACCAATAAATCTAAGCAATGTCATCAATAGTAATATGGACGATTTTGCTTTTGTGATCAATGATGAAAACGAGAAAGGTTATTTTTCTTCAAACCGGGATGGCGGAATGGGTGATGACGATATTTACCGATTTACTAAAGAGAAAATATACGTTATTCACGGATTGGTGCAAGATAAAAACAGCCTAAAGCCACTTCCAAATACATTAGTTTCCTTATTTGATGAAAATAAAAATTTAATAAGTGAAATAACTGTAGGCGAAGACGCTAAATATTCCTTTGATATTGAAAACAATAAATCCTATAAAATTAGAGGAACGCTTAAGTTATATATTCCATCTGAAGTCCCATTTTCATCAGATGCTAAAGGGGACATCAATAAAAATATTCAATTATTGATTGAATCTTATGATGATGCCGAACAAAATGTTATTACTGAGTCTGGCAAAACCCAAATTAAAATCAACCCAATTTATTTTGATTTTGACAAATGGAATATTCGTCCTGATGCAGCTATAGAATTAAATAATGTGGTGGCTTTGATGAAAAAGCATCTTGATATGCAATTGGAAATTGGCGCTCACACAGATGCAAGGGGAAGTGATGAATATAATTTGAAATTATCCCATAGGCGTGCACAATCAGTGCTTGAATATTTAATGAGCCAAGGGATTTTAGAAAATAAATTAAAATCTGTAGGATATGGTGAAACACAGCCTTTAAATAATTGTTTTGAACCTAAAATGTGTTCAGAAGATGAATACAGTATTAACAGAAGATGTGAATTTGTGCTTACCAACTAACAATACCCGCATTAATTTATAAAAGAAGCCGCTGATCAGCGGCTTTTTTTATGCCATATTTTCATCAATATAAGTCCTTAGGATATATCATTTTATTTTAGGTATAACTTTTGTTAACTTTACATGAACAAATTATGCATTATGAAAAAAATTGCCCTAATTCTTTCCGTCGTTATTTTACTTTCAGTAAACGTTAAAGCCCAGCAGCAGTATAAAAATTATGATGATTTATGGGAAAAAGTACAAAAATTTGAAGAGAGCGATTTGCCGAAATCAGCTTTAACTGAAGTTGAAAAAATTTACACAGCTGCAAAAAAGGAAAACAATGCACCGCAACTCTTAAAAACATTGCTGTTTAAATCGAAGTACGCTTTAATATTGGAAGAAGATGCACAAATGAATATCATCAATTCCTTCAAAAAAGAAATTTCAAAATCAGATTTCCCAACCAAAAATATGCTAGAAAGTGTGCTGGCCAATTTATATTGGCAATATTATCAGCAAAACCGATGGAAATTTTACGACAGAACCACCACTGAAAATAAAGTGGATG
>JAWOHJ010000039.1:0-4259 GCA_046485225.1 Lutibacter sp.
ATTCCTTTGATGAATTCTTTCATATTTCCGGCAAATTCTTTAAAAGATAACTTTGTTTGCCCTTTTATATTCGGCTGCAACTTTTCTTTACAAAACAATGCCGGCATAATACCTAAAATCATACAAAAAGCGCCAACCCAAATAGAAAGGATTCGAGCCCCGGCTGGAGCTGATTCAGCAAAGGAGGGAAGATAAATGATATACCAAAACCAAGGTGCGATCATCCAGGCTATTTGTCCCATTAATTGTGACGACCCCATTAATCTGGTTCTTTCATTATAATCGGGTGTCATTTCATAACCCAATCCTATTAATGGGGTTGCAAAAATTGTATAACCAAAGTAAAATACTATTGACATTAACAAAAAGAAAACAAAATTGTATGTTTGGGAGTTTTCAGGATACAGTTGCCACATCACCATAAAAGAAATTCCTGTAATAATGGCTCCAATAAAAATATATGGTTTTCGTCTTCCCCATTTTGAACTTGTATTGTCTGAAATATAGCCCATTATTGGATCGGTTAAGGCATCAATAAGGCGCGGCAATGCAGCCAATAATCCTGCTAAAAATGGATCCATTTTTAAAGCCAAAACCAAAATAATCATAAAAATGCCTAATGCTGCCGGAAATAATTGGTTCGCCAAGTGACCGGCTCCAAATGCAATTTTTTCTACTATTGGTACTACATCCTTTGGGTCTGTTTTATATTTTTCCATTTTATTAAATTTTAATTTATTAGTTTTATAAACTTGTATAATATTATTAATTTACAATTGGTTCATTTGCTGATGGCGGCGCTAAAACTTGAATCATCAATGCGTTTTTATCTCCGTTATAAGTTTTCGTAATTTGCTTGCCATCTCTTGTCAATCCTTTAAAAATGCCTGCGTCAACCATTTCCCATAAAGCATATTTTGCTTCACCTTTTAAATTGATTAATCCAAAATGATTTTCTGAACCTACAGGGTTTCCGGCATCTTTCCATTTTTCATCAAAGGCTTCAAAATAGAATAGTGATATTTTTTCCTTATTCGTCCATTCGCGCATAAGTTTATAATAAGTTCCCGCTTTATATTCATCGGCTGCTCTTGAACTTTCTTTTCCATAATGTCCGTCTGAAACCGTAGCCCAGCCAGATTCACCAATATGAATTATTTTGGTTGAATCTATACTTTTTACATAGCTAGAAACATCATCATATTGTTTTTTGGCAAATTCTAGGGAACGCACCATCGCTGCATCGACTTTTTCGAGTTCTGAAAAATCTTTTTCATTATCCGGAACTACCCAAAATTGCGGGTTGTAGTATGAATTGTGCATCGGATAAGTATGCATGGAAACATAATCAACAGCTTTGATTAATTGTTCTAAGTCTTTTGTTCGGTAACTAACGTCTCCGCCACCCCAAGATGCAAAGTCGTCGGAGCTGGTGATCCATAAATTTGCAGGAAGGTCACCTTTCTTTTTTAAATCCTGTAAATGGTTGACCCATTTTAAAATCACACTGGGTTGCACATAATAACTTGCTGCCCAGCGCACCATTGCTTCATTTCCAACCGAAATAATTTTTATAATATCCGGATATTGTTTCGTTAACTTTACAGCCGTGGCAATTTCAATGGCATTTCTTTCGCTTTCCAAATTGTGATCCGGCTCAAATTCTGTCCAGGCATTTTTACAGTCTATCCAAGCGCCCAACATCACATACATTTCAAAATTAGGATCTTCTTTTTTTAGCTCAGTAATGGCTTTTAATAAGTTAGATGCCTCGTCTAAATGCACATTGTATGTTCTTAGAATTTTGACATTCATAGCGGCCAAAATTTTCATATCTTCCTTAATCTGATCAATTGTAGGTACAATTTCTCTGGTATTCTCACGATAACCTCCGTAAGAAATTGCTAAATAATCAGGATTTCCTAAAATTTCAGAAGCGGTAACAGGTGTTTTCTCTTTTGGCAATTCGGAACAAGAGAAAATCATTAAAAAAATAAAAAAAGAAACTGCTGATTTAAGTATTGTTCTCATATTGATTATAGGACGTTTTATTGTTGGTAATTAATTTGTTTTTTCAACACTTCTAGTGAACTGCTTCCAATTTGAAATTCGAAATCTCCGCTTTCAACAATCCAGGTATTTTCCATTCCTATGAATTTCAAATCATATGAATCAATGGTAAATTCGACAGTTTGTGATTGATTTGGTTTCAATGATATTTTTTCAAATCGTATCAACCTTTTGGAATCTGGAGCAACTGATGCAACGATATCTTTTAAATACAATTGAACCACTTCCTTTCCTTCACGATTCCCTGTGTTTTTAACAGAAACAGAAATTTTTAAGGCATCATTTCCTTTGAAGGAATCTTTGTCAATCATAAAATTTGAATATTCAAAAGATGTATATGAAAGTCCGAAGCCAAACTCAAACTGTGGGTAAAAACCATCATAACCCCAATTAACATCTCGTATGTCAGCTTTTTTATGATAATAAGTCACTGCATTTCCTGAATATTTAGGGTAGGTGTAGGGTAATTTTCCACTTGGGTTTAAAGTGCCGAACATTACATCAGAAATGGCGCGTCCACCTTCCTCTCCCGGATAATAAGCCATCAATATAGCATCAGCCATTGGTTCGATTTCTCTAATAATTCTTGGACGACCTTGTAATAAAACCAAAATAATTGGCTTTTTATAAACGCTCAGTTTTTTTACTAAATCTTGTTGCGCTTGCGGTAAATCAAGTTCATTAATATCCGAAGGTTTTTCTGTAGCGGGCATTTCGCCAACACAAACCACAATATAGTCTGCATTTTTTGCTTTAGAAACCGCATCAGCAGTATTAATATCTTCAGTATAATTGGTTCCTTCAACATATTCTACGTTGTTTGAGCCAACTTCTTTTTCAATCGCTTTTAAAATGGTTAGTTTACTTGGGTCGTTATATTTTGTGTCCTGGCCTAAAAAGGTTCTTGACCAAGCGCCGTTTAGCAAGTTCAAGGAATTTGCCGAATAACCGGTTACCAATATTTTTTTTCCTTTTTTTAATGGTAAAACAGCTTCTTTATTTTTTAGCAGAGTAATCGCTTCGGTAGCTGAATTATAATTTGCCGTAATATGTTTTTCGCTTCCGAAATCCGGATAATCCTTAGGATTATTATACGGTTTTTCAAACAGATTTAGTTCAAATTTAAGCTTCAAAATTCTGGAAACGGCATCATCAATTCTTTCCATGGAAATTTCGTTCTTTTCAACCATTTCAACAATATAATCGACCACATCAATATCGTACGGATTCATAAGCATATCTATGCCGGCATTCACAGCCATTTTTGTGGCTTCACGTTTACTTGCAGTAACTTCATGCATTTCAATTAAAAATTCCACATCGCTAAAATCTGAAATCACAACCCCTTTAAATCCCAATTCACCCTTTAAAATAACGGTTATATAGTGTTTGTTCATATGACAAGGAATGCCATTTACCGCGTTAGAACTAATCATAACACCTTTTGCGCCATCCTCAATGGCTTTTTTAAACGGCGGTAAAAAATACTGTCTTAAACTATTCTCTGGAATAATAGCGTTTGCTCTGTCCTTTCCATTTCTGCCTGCGCCATAACCAATAAAATGCTTTAAACAAATCGCAGTATTTTCCGGATTTTTCAAACTTTCGCCTTGAGAACCTTTGACGTAAGCTGATCCCATTTCTGAAATAAGGTAAGGATCTTCACCAAAACTTTCGGAAATTCTGCCCCACAATGGATTGATGGCCACATCAATATTTGGATTGAAATTCCAAGGAAGCGATGCAGCTCTTGATTCATAAGAAGTAATTTTTCCGTTCATGGCTGAAATTTCACGATTCCAAGTTGCAGCCAAGGCAATCTGATGCGGAAAAAGCACCGATCCTTTTATAAAATTCGCTCCATGAATATTATCAATTCCGTACAAAACAGGAATTCTCAAACGCGTTTGATTCTTGCTTGCATCTTGTATTTTTTTCACAATTTGATACCACTCATCGGTGCCTGCCAAATATTGCGGTGTGTTATGAATAGATCCAACAGCATAATCAACAATAAACTTTTGAAACTTTTTATCATCGAATGATGCACTGTCGCGCGCATCCCAATAATCTCCTTTTAAAACAGAAGGCAAACCAATGTTTAACATTTGACCCACTTTTTCTTTAAGGGTCATTTTTGCCATTAATGAGTCCACTTTCTTTTGAATTATAAGCTCATTCTCCATAAA
>JAWOHJ010000044.1:0-8207 GCA_046485225.1 Lutibacter sp.
TTTAAACTGGTCGGAAATTCCAATAACCACGCCGCCTTTGGCTGTCCCGTCGAGTTTGGTTAAGGCCAGCGCTGTAACCTCGGTAGCTTTTGTAAATTGTTTGGCCTGTTCAAAGGCATTTTGGCCAGTTGAGCCATCGAGCACCAACAACACTTCGTGGGGCGCATCGGGCACCACTTTTTCCATGACGCGTTTAATTTTGGTCAGTTCGTTCATCAAATTAATTTTGTTGTGCAATCGACCCGCAGTGTCAATAATCACCAAATCGGCATTTTGTGCCACGGCAGATTTCAGGGTGTCAAAAGCCACAGAAGCAGGATCGCTTCCCATTTCCTGGCGAACCATTGGCACGCCAACCCTGTCGGCCCAAACCTGCAACTGGTCTATTGCGGCAGCACGAAAAGTATCCGCAGCGCCAAGCACCACTTTTTTGCCACTTTTTTTAAATTGTGAAGCCAGTTTGCCTATGGTTGTTGTTTTTCCGACCCCATTGACGCCCACCACCATAATAACGTAAGGTTTTTTATCCAAAGGCGTTGTAAAATCCGTTTCATTGCCGGCATTTGTTTCCGATAACAAGCCAGCGATTTCTTCCCGAAGGATCGAATTCAATTCGTCGGTGCCCAAATAGGTGTCTTTTAACACCCTGGCTTCAATGCGTTCAATAATTTTAAGCGTGGTGACCACACCAACATCAGAAGAAATTAACACCTCTTCCAAATTGTCCAGCACCTGATCATCAACCTTTGATTTTCCGGCAATGGCTTTGGAAAGCTTCGAAAAGAATGTCGTTTTGGTCTTTTCCAGACCTTTGTCTAAGGTTTCCTTCTTTTCTTTAGAAAATAATTTTTTGAATAAACTCATTTTTTTAAAATTACTGGGGTAAATATAAAAAAAAAAACTACTCTCAAAAGATTGAAAGTAGCCCTATTCGTTAATCTATAAACAAATTGTTATTTTTTGTCCAAGAAGTCTTTTACCATTAAAGGATCCATAATCGCTTCTACAAATGTGTAAGCTCCGGTTTTAGGAGACTTTACCATTTTTATAGCCTTTGATAATCTTTTTGATCCTGTTTGTAACGATGCTACTGATTTCTTTGCCATGGTCTTATATTATTTAATTTCTTTATGAACGGTCACTTTTTTCAAGATAGGATTGAATTTTTTGATTTCCATCCTGTCTGGCGTGTTCTTTTTGTTCTTTGTGGTGATATACCTTGAAGTTCCTGGCATTCCAGTACCTTTATGTTCAGTACACTCTAAAATTACCTGAATTCTATTTCCTTTTGTCTTTGCCATTTCCTAGTGATTATTTTTTGTAAAAACCTTTTTCTCTTGCGTCTTTTAAAACTGCAGTGAGTCCTAATTTATTTATATTTTTCAAAGTAGATGTGGCGATCTTTAAAACAATCCACTTGTCTTCTTCAGCAATATAAAAACGCTTTTTGATTAAATTAGCGTCAAATTTTCTTTTAGTTCTATTCAATGCGTGAGAAACATTGTTTCCTACCATTGATTTTTTTCCAGTAAGTTCGCAAACTCTTGACATATTTCTGTACCTTTTTAGTGTGTTTTCAAAACGAGATGCAAAATTAAATTTTTAAACCCGAATACACAAACTTATTTTGCTAGTTTTTTAAAATTTCTTTCCTCAACAATTCCAAAGCTTTATTTGAAGCGCGGCCTATCACTTTTTCCCGGGGTTTTCCGAAGAAAAATTCTTCAGAAAAAATGGTGGTTGGCGTTGCAATGGCTATAAAAACAGTTCCTACGGTTTTATCGGTTTCATCGGCTGTTGGCCCAGCGTTTCCGGTGGTTGCAATCGCATAATCGGTATGGTATTTTTGCTGAATCCCCATCGCCATTGCCTCAGCAACCTGTGCGCTCACCACTGTGTTTTCGGCAATTATTTTTTCATTCACCTGCAACTCATTTATCTTAATCATTTTGCTGTAAGCCACGATTCCTCCCACAAAATAGTTAGATGCACCCGGAACCGAGGTGATTATTTTTGCGATATTTCCGCCTGTACAGCTCTCAGCCACCGCCAAAGTCTGCCTTTTATCGGTTAACAATTGCCCTATAACCGATTCAATCGTTTCAATTTCATCAAAACCAACAATAAGATCGGGAATTAATTTCTTCAATTTTTCCATTTCACTTATAATTGCAATATCAAGCATTTCATGTGTTGCCCCTTTAGCGCTTAAACGTAAACGAACCGTGCCGAAAGAAGGCAGATAAGCCAATTTTACAAAAGAAGGCAAATTGATTTCCCAATCTTCAATCTTTTCGGCAAGCATGCTCTCTCCCATTCCGAAGGTAATCATTGTTTTATGAAGGATAAACGGCAAATTATAGGTTGCCTGCAATTTGGGCAGCACGCTTTGCGACATCAACCCAATCATTTCAAATGGGACGCCCGGCAATGAAACAATCACTTTATTTTTTTTGCGAAACCACATACCCGGTGCAGTGCCAAATTCGTTTTTTAAAGGAACACAAGTTGATGGTACCAAAGCCTGATTTCTGTTTACCTCGGTAAAAGGATAATTTATCTTTGCAAACATTTGTTTGATATGGTCTTCTATTTCTTGATTTAAAACCAAGGTATCGTGAAAATATTCAACCAGAGTCAATTTGGTGATATCGTCTTTTGTTGGCCCCAGGCCACCCGTAATGATTACGATGTCGGCATTTGACTGCGCTTCTTTTATCGCTTTTAAAATGTGCTGTTTGTCGTCCTGAATTGAGGTGATTTGATACACGGAAACACCTATTTTATTCAATTCCGTGGCAATCCATTTTGAATTTGTATCTAAAATTTGGCCAATTAAAATTTCATCGCCAATGGTAATTATCTCTGCTTGCATTTCTTTCACTATATTTGTGCTAAATATAGCAATTAACGCGCAACCTTTTAATAAAATTTGCATCTATATTCTATATACTAAAAACTAAAAAAACCAACTACAGCGATGATTACCCCTGATCAATTAACAGACAATGAACTTTTGGAGCAGATAGAAAATTGTTCTTTAAGTCCGGAATTATTCACTCACGATATCATGTTAAGACTGGCCTGGATCTTAATCCAAAAACATGGATTGGATGTTGCCATTGTCAAAAACAACCATATCAAGGAAAAATATTTTAAAACGGCTTTAAACAGCGACAAGTTCAACAAAACTTTGAGCAGGGCCTATGTGGAAATTTTGCATTACTTTTTGTCGAAATCTAACACCAAAAATTTTGAAAAGTTATTGCGTGAATTTCCCCGTTTAAAATTCGACTTTCAAAAATTGGTAAAAACCCATTACGGCTACAACATTTTAAAAGAGCATCGTACTGAAGAACCTAAAGATTTTAGGCCTATTATATTTTCATTTTAGGAAATCATTTTTACTTAATACCAAAAGCCATCAGCGCAAATTTCGGTATCTTTGAAAAAAGATTTTACTTATGATGTCCCTGAATTGCTTTACAAAACCGGTTGCCTTATTCATTGTTTTGATCATCACTTCTTGTGGTTCAAAAAACAAAATTTCTTCGGAAGCGCAATTGCTGCGCATTCCTTACATTTCAAAAGTTGACCAATCGGACCGAAACTATTTTGTGTACCTTCCAAAAGGATATGATCAAAAACAAGACAAAAAATGGCCTGTCCTTATGTTTTTGCATGGAAATGGCGAACGCGGAAATGGGCAGGATGAGTTGGATTATGTGCTGATTCACGGTCCGCTTTACGAAGCGTGGATTCAAAAGCGCGATTTGCCTTTTGTGATGGTTGTTCCGCAATTGCCTATGTTTGGACGGGATACTCTGGGTTTGGGTTATATTGACAACCGAACAACAGACTGGATTCCGACAAGACTTGAAAAAGGCGTACCCGAACGCCCAAAGGATCCTGTTATTGCTGAACAAATGATTGGCGCCCTGACATCTGACACCATTCCTTCTGATACAAACTATTTTAACGGCGGCTGGAATGCGGTTGAAAACGATGTGCTGGCAATGCTTGATAAAACCTTGGAAAATTACAAAACTGATGAAAATCGCATTTACCTAAGCGGCATCAGCTATGGCGGCTTTGGAACCTGGTATATCGCAAGTAAAAACCCGCAACGCTTTGCAGCCATCAATCCCGTTGTTGGCTATGGCCATCCCTATTTAATGGATTCCATCGCCAAACACAAAATTCCCGTATGGAATATTGCCGGCGGACGAGATCAGGTGGTGCCCGTAAAATATTTTTATGAAGGATTGAATACATTGGAAGCCCTTGGCCATCATAACATCCGTTTCACCATTCATGAAGATATGGGCCACGATACCTGGCGACGCGTTTATGCCGGTGATGACCTTTACAACTGGCTGCTGGAAAATCACCAATAAAAAACGCACCAAAATAGGTGCGTTTTAATGTGACAATTATTTTGAACTGCTGATTTATTTTACATGAATACGAAAACTTTCCACACCATTGATTGTGCCTGTCAAAACATCATTTTCGGATACTTTTCCCACGCCTTCCGGTGTTCCCGTAAACAACACATCTCCTTTTTTCAGCGTAAAGAACTGAGAAACATAAGCAATCAGTTCGTCAATTTTCCAAAGCATGGCGTTGGAGTTTCCATCCTGTACAATCTTTTCGTTCAGTTGCAATTTGAAGTTTAAATTGCTTAAATCTCCCAAACTATCCTTCGGAAAAAATTCACCGATTACTGCGCTTCCGTCGAATGCTTTCGCTTTTTCCCAAGGTAATCCTTTTTCCTTGCATTCTTGCTGAATGTCGCGTGCCGTAAAGTCGATGCCCAACCCAATTTCATCGTAATAGGTATGCGCAAATTTTTGGCTGATGTGTTTTCCCACTTTATTTATTTTTACCAGAATTTCCACTTCATAATGAATATCGTTTGAAAATGGCGGAATAAAAAAAGGTTGCTTTTTGGCCAGTATGGCCGAATCCGGTTTTAAAAATATCACCGGATTTTTAGGTTTTTCGTTTTGTAATTCTTCGATATGCTTTGCGTAATTGCGCCCAATGCAAATTATTTTCATGTTAATACTATAATTTTTTTTGAAATTCCTTGATTGATGCTGACTGTTTTTAGTAATTTTTTCTTCTAATGTTTTTTACACACCCCTAACCCCTCTCTAGAGGGGAATTAATCGTGGTAAAATTTAAACTTTTAACTTAATTAAGGGATCCATTTTTTCTCAAAATCGGGTTTTCGTTTTTCCAGAAAAGCATTTCTTCCTTCTGTCGCTTCCTCCGTCATATAGGCCAAACGGGTAGCTTCTCCGGCAAAAACCTGTTGCCCCACCATACCGTCATCGGTTAAATTCATCGCGAATTTCAACATTCTGATGGAAGTTGGCGATTTTGCCAATATTTCCTGCGCCCATTCATAGGCGGTTGTTTCCAATTTTTCATGAGGAATTACCGCATTTACCATGCCCATATCACAGGCTTCCTGTGCAGAATAACTTCGTCCTAGAAAAAATATTTCACGCGCCTTTTTTTGTCCGACCATTTTGGCTAGATAAGCAGAGCCATATCCACCGTCGAAACTGGTAACATCGGCATCAGTTTGTTTAAAAATTGCGTGTTCGGCACTCGCCAAAGTCAGGTCGCAAACCACATGCAAACTATGTCCGCCCCCAACTGCCCAGCCCGGAACCACAGCAATCACCACTTTTGGCATAAAACGGATCAACCGCTGCACTTCCAATATATTTAACCGGTGATAGCCGTCTTCACCCACATAACCCTGGTGTCCGCGTGCTTTCTGATCTCCGCCGCTGCAAAAAGAATAGATGCCGTCTTTGGTTGATGGCCCTTCCGCAGAAAGCAACACCACGCCAATCGAAGTATCTTCCTGGGCATCGTAAAATGCCTCGTACAATTCCTTTGTGGTTTTTGGCCTGAAGGCATTTCTGACATCGGGCCTGTTAAATGCAATTCGCGCTACGCCATTGCATTTTTTATAGGTAATGTCTTCAAAATCTCTGACCGTTTTCCAATTAATTTCTTTCATCTGTATATATTTTATTTTTTAGCTGTACAGCTGCTGTTCGCTATTAATCATTCCCTTTCGTGTCAAAATTTGTTATGCTCGTTTCATTTTCTTTTCAATTAGGAAGTAAAAATAAATCTTTTAAATGATTTAAAAAATAATAACCCTAAAAATGGGTTCACTTATTTGTAGGCCCCATAATATGTGTTAAAATACAATGATTTGGCTAAGTTTTATTTACAATAGTATTTGCGTATTCTATGCTAGAAACCAAATAAAAATTATAAAAAATCACATTGAAATTTGCATTTAACCGCTTAGGCCGCAAAGAAAATACGCAAAAAGCAAAGGAAATTTTAGATTTACGCCCTTCGACTGCGCTAAGGGTGACGATTTACGAATTTTGCCCTTCGATATTTTTAATTCAAAAAACGTAAATCGTAATCCCGATAGCTATCGGGACGTAATTCAATTTGCGTTAGGGATTGCAGCATAAATACTTTTTAGCGATTTTTCTCGCTGAAAAGATTGCAGCGAAAAGCCCGACCCGCAGGGCAACGCCCAAATAGAAATTACTGTTACTAAAATTAAACCAATGATTTTAATTTTATAACTAATTAAGATTTTGGTATTTAAAAAATTTATTTAACTTTAGATTATGAAAACACTACTGCTAAAAAAATTAGAAATTTTGGGAATTGCGTTGCTTATTTCGAGTGTTGTTTATTCGCAAAGCACCCAATTAAAAAAATTCAATTCCACTGAATTGAACAATGAGCGTTATTTGAAAATTTATGTTCCGCCGGGTTATAACGACGATAAATCAAAATTGTATCCGCTTACCATTGTGCTGGATGCCGAATATTTATTTGACGTTTATGTAGGAAATTCGATCCTTTTTTCGGCAAAGGAAAAAGCGCCGGAACAAATTATCGTCGGCATCAACCAAAATCAGTTTAATGAACGCGTTAAAGATTGTGAATATTCTAAAGAAAACAGTTTGCCTACCGCAGACAGTGAGGCATTTTACCGATTTATACGAAGTGAATTGCTGGATTATTTAGAAGAAAATTACAGGCTTTCTCCTTTTAAAACCATTGTTGGCAACACGTTGACCGCAAATTTTATCAATTATTTTTTAATAGAAGATGATCCCGGTTTTAATGCTTTTGTAGCCATCAATCCGTATTATGCCCAAGATATGCCTGCCCTGATACAACAAAAAATTCCGACCTTAAAAGATGAAACCCGATTTTATTATTTGTCCGGCGGAACCTACCTTGCTGAAAACTGGAAAACCCCAATAAACGGCACCAATACGCTGTTAAAAATTGGTGGCAATCCAAAATTTAATTATCAGTACGAGTTCTTCGAAAACAGCAATTCCGTGGCATCAATCGGACAAAGCATTCCAAGCGCTTTTGCATTTATTTTTGATTTATATTCGGCGATTTCAAAGGAAGAGTTTGAAAAAAACATCAAAGACCTTTCGCCTGCGGATGCGATTGCCTATCTGGAAAATAAATATGTTGAAATCGAATATCTTTTCGGAAGCAATTTGAAAATACGGGAAAGCGATATTTTTGCCATTGAATCCATTATTTTGGACAAGGAAAACGGGGATTATCTGAAGAATTTTGGCGAAATGATCAACAAACTTTATAAGGAATCTCCCATAGGGGATTATTATATCGGGCGTTATTATGAAACCGGCGGCAAATTTAAACAAGCCTTGGAATATTACAAAAGCGGTTATATGAAATTGCCTGAGGGCGATCCAAATGCCGATGGTTATTATGAAAATATTGAAAGGGTGCTGAAAAAGAGAGATGGGACTTATAAAGAATAAAAGCCCCCTAACCCCTACTCCGACTCCGCTCAGTACAGGCTCGGAAAGCGGAAAGTGTTAAATGTTGAAATGTTATATGTTATTTGTTAAAAGTGCAAAATCAGAAAGTTTGAAACTTAAAATATACTAAAATATTTGAAATACTATTAACATATAACGTTTAACCAATAACGTATAACATATAACCAATACCGTATAACTTATTCCAACAAACTGTCTTTTTGCCCAATAGACCAATCAGCCAATTTGATGCCTTCATCTGAAATGGTGATTAATTTTTGTCTGAACAATCCGCCAACGGCATTTTTAAACGCTTTTTTGCTCATTCCCAACTGG